>DATEUF010000183.1:0-4956 GCA_035283325.1 Pyrinomonadaceae bacterium
CGACCCCCAACATGCAACTCCGCGATCCAAAACACGCCAAAGATTACGGAGCGAAATGTTCGCCGCAAATAAGAGGGTTACTATCCACGAAATCACACGAAACTCTCATCCATACCGGGGCTTTTGCCCGGTGGAACCGAAAGCCTAACTACGCGGCTATAATTTCGTTAGGCTTTCGACTAAACTTCAGTTGAATTTATCACTTCCCAATCTAAGTACTTTAGAGCCAAAACATGCGCTTACGCATCTTCGCTTTTATCCTAATCCTCGCTGTCGCTGTTTCCACAGATTTTCTTTACCTTGCCAGTGCGCAGCCTGACGGCCAGCGAACGCAGAACAGTCGACGAACTGAGCAAATTCCCGCTCCCGCCGACACTTTCGGATTCACACCCGGCGATGATCGAAAACTGGCGAGCTGGAATCAGATACTTGAGTACTTTGACAGGCTTGATCGCGCGAGTGACCGGGTGAAGTTTGAAGCGCTAGGCAAGACTACCATGGATAAGCCATTCGCCATGGCAATAATCAGTGCGCCAGAAAACCTCGCGCGTCTGGATGAGTACAAGAGAATTCAGGATCAGCTAGCGGATCCGCGAAAGCTTGGGGCTAACTCCGAGCGCAAAGCCGCGCAGCTGATCACCAGCGGAAAGACCATCGTCCTAATCACCTGCGGCATTCACTCCACAGAAGTAGCTTCGACGTTATCGAGCACTCTGATCGCTCACCGTCTAGCGTCGTCAAACGAACCTGAGATTCAGAACATCCTCAAGAACACCATCATTCTACTTGTGCCTTCCCTGAATCCGGACGGAGTAGACATTGTCAAGAACTGGTACGACAAGACCCTGGGCACTCCCTACGAAGGAACTGATCCGCCGGAGCTTTATCACAAGTACGTGGGCCATGATAACAATCGCGACTGGTACGCATTTACACAGGTAGAGACAAAGATCACTGTCGATAAGATTCACAACGTCTGGCATCCGCAGATCGTCCATGACATTCACCAGCAAGGCGCGTTTGGTTCACGGCTGTTCCTGCCTCCCTACATGCCGCCGGTTGAGCCTAACGTGCCGAAACAGATTATCGAGGGCTATACGCAACTAGGTAACTGGATGGCGAGCGAGTTGCGCGCCAGAGGGTTCCAGGGAATCACTACAAATTCCACCTACGACGCCTGGACCCCGGCACGGGCTTATTCGCATTACCACGCAGGAGTGCGCATGCTTTCGGAAACGGCATCAGCGCGTTTAGCGACACCCATCACGGTGAAGTTTGATGAGTTGCGAGCTCGCGAGGGTTACAATCCCCAAAAGGAGTCGGATAAATTTGGCCCTGTCTGGCGCGGCGGCGAGTGGCATCTGCGCGATATCACAAATTACATGACGACCGCGGCTTTTACTCTTCTGAGACACGCTGCGGACAACCGCGAGCAGTGGTTGCGCAGGTTTTATGAGATTGGGAAGGAGGCGGTCCGGCCGCGAAAGAACGGCGAGTTGTTTGGATTCATCGGTGCGGACCTGTGCTTGCGGGAAACTCTGCTGCAGGGTGGTGTTGAATTTGAGTATTTGGATAACTACGTGCTGGATGGCAAAAAACAAGTGAGCAAGCGTTGGGTTAATCAGGGGAGAGTGATGACCAGCGAAATGCTAATAAGGATGGACCAGCCTTATGGCAGCTTTGCGAAAGCGTTGCTTGAAAGGCAGCACTATCCGAACTTACGCGACTCATCGGGAAATCCGATTGCACCTTATGATGTAACAGCCCACACCTTGCCGTTGCTCTACGGAGAAGAAGTTATTCCGGTCTCTACTCCATTTGAATATAGACAACTTGCGATTGCACAGCCCGACATTCCTTGTCCTCGGATGAGTGGCGTAATGGTGAACACAACCGGGCAAAAGCCACCATTTGCAATCTATAAATCTCATATGCCCTCAATGGACGAAGGTTGGACACGTTGGTGGTTCAATTCTGCAAAAATGAAAAACCATTTGCTCTTTTCGTCGTTAGAAGATAAGGAAGTTAGAAAAGGCCATTTGAGATCTACCTACAAGACCATAGTCTTCCCGGATCAGGCGCCCCGCGCAATTTTGAACGGCCATCGCAACGGCAGCATGCCTTCGGAATACACGGGCGGATTGGGACAGGAGGGTGTAAAGTCACTAAAGGAGTTTGTTGAGCAAGGTGGCACATTGGTTTTTCTGAACCGGGCATCCGACTTTGCCATTGAGCAATTCAAGTTACCAGTTCGCAATGTTGTAGGCGGACTGGAGCGCACAGACTTTTATGTTCCGGGCTCAATTCTCAGTATTGAACTGGACGCCATGCACCCACTAGCGAAGGGCATGCCGAAGGAGTCGATTGCCTGGGTAGAGGACTCACCGGTGTTTGAGGTGGTCCAGACTGAGAATTCAAGTGTGGGGGCCTCAGCCGTAAAGATCGTTGCTCGCTACGCGGCGAACCAGGATCCGCTGTTGTCCGGTTGGTTGCTTGGTGGCGACCGCATTAAAGGCAAAGCGGCACTCCTTGAAGTTTCAATGGGCCAGGGCCTGATCATTCTTTTCGGATTTCGACCGCAATACCGCGCCCAGTCCCTGGCAACGTATCCCCTATTATTCAATGCGATCACTGGAAAGTGGTGGGAGAATGCGGCCGGAACAAGCCCATAGAGATTAAATTTTGCGGCAATAGCATTTTTAGCGTTCGGTCAAATTCCAAGTTAAACACCACACGATCCACGAAATTACACGAACCAACACGAAAAAGAGATTTCGCGTTGGTTCATTTCGTGCCGGTTCGTGTAACAAACCTCCAGAATTTTGTTTTTCTACGATCATTTTAGGCTGCTAACAGCGACATGTCAGCAGCGCGAAACTTAATGGCCGTAGCCATAACCTCGTGTCCTTTGTTGGTAATGCGATAGTAATGGGTTTTGGAGACCTTGCAGATGAGGCCGTGAGCGCGCAGCAATTGTAGTTGTCGTCCGATACGCAAGGCATGGCGACGGAGATCAAGGCCCTCTGGTCGGGGAAAGCTCTGGCGTAGATCTTTGTTGCGGAAGCCATTGAGGAGAAAGCGTCCCTGGCAGATAACTTCAAAGAGGCGGCTTTCCCGCGGACTGATCGGTTGCAAAGCGCGGAAACGGCGACGTTGTTGCTGTACCGGTTCACTAACAGGGTCAAGGATGCGGTGCGAAGGTTTAGGTTCGCCCACTACGGCAAGCGCCTGTAAATAGCGCTCATTAGCGGCCCTGGCAATTTGCACTAGCCGGCGGATGGCGATTACGCCTTTGCGCAAGCGTAACCAACGCCGGCAGGGTTGGCCGTTCCGGGTCGAGTTGCGATACGCCTTGAAGCGATGCGGATTGTTAATAGTAGTCTCGATCCTCAGGACAGAAAGAGCCTTGTCGTACATTTTGATCGAGTTCTCTTCGACCCAGTGTTTGACGCGCAAACCTTCATGGCGGCGTCTTAGATTGCTGCTGACTTCGCCCTTGAAGGTGCTATTGAAGCGACGTCCGAGAAAACGCAGTACATCAGTGCTATTACAGACTAGCATTGCGTGCTGGAGCAAGCTGGGATAAAGCCGGCTCAGTGAGTCGGCATCCCGAAACATGATATCGGTGGCCGTTTCCACTTCTTGGAAGCTCCAGTAATAACCGTTTGGGAGCTTCCATTCCGGGTGTCGTGCCACTGGATTGATGGCTTTGATCAGGCGGTTAAGATAAGCGGCAAAATCGCGGTTCATTAACTGGTCCATGAACTCTTGAGCTCGATTGACATCGCCGATTTCTGTGAAGGTGTTGTCCTGTTGCACAAAAGGAATGCCCGCCTCCTGCAGTTTGTTGCCCAGCCAACGACGACCGTTGACACAGACTTGAATCGTGAAAGGCAGCCAGGTCTGCAGGCGAATATGCATCAAGCCAAATTCGGGATCCACAAAGTAGAAATACAGGTGCTTACATTTGCGGAACTGGGATACGAGTTCTAGCTTCTTGGTCTGGCGATTGCCGCGCACGGTGATGCTGTAACAAGGCTCGACGGCCGCGAACACACAGATGAGACCTTGCTTTATCTGGTCGCGTTCCATAATCTCGCGCGCCAATTGTTCCTTGGATAGCGAAGCGCCATTGAGGTATTCATATGGACGCCCGTTTAGCGCGGCAAAGCTCTCACCATGATTACTAACTTCAGTCGACAGTCGCAGCGCGAAATTCTTAAAGTTCTTCAAGAGCACCCGTTGACTCGAAAGAAAAACCCACATCCCCTGGCAATGACTCAAACAACGAATAGTGCCGCGAAACAAAACCCGGTCAAATCCTGTTATAGTACCCGTGATGCGGTCTTGATGCCGTGTCAAAAAACGCTCCATGATTCTCCTCCACTGATGCTTTGTGCTAAAGACATCATGCGTGAAGAGATCATGGGGCGTCATCATTTACGAACGTTTTATTTTGGTTGCGGCCCGAACGGGCTGCGTCATGTAATTTCGTGGATCGTGTTTTGCTTTGTTCGCCGCTTTCGCGCTTATTGCGGACGAACCTCGGTGTTCCCAGAATCCACCATCCGGGGAACTGCGGTGTCAGCTTCGGATTCCTGAACCTTCGTCAGTGGGAAAGCGTATAGCTATTGCAGACGGCGCACGGAGGAATTTGGTAGTTAACGGGCGCCGAGGCCTAAATGGTCACCCTTCTCATAACCTCCGCTATACTTCTAGGCATCCTGATTCTCGCGCTTTATTTCCGGCAGAAGCCCAATACCAACCCTGAATCCGACCTGCTTCCGCCACCCGCGAAACCGCGCGGATTATTTACTCCTGAGGAATCCAGCGACTTCAAGACATTGGCGTCGTCCACAAATTCCGAACGCCGGCACGAAACGGCTGCCTTACCAGATTGGCCTGGTTGAGGCGTTAGATGGCGCGCCATTGAATCCGCGTGACTACGTCGCTGAG
>DATEUF010000184.1:0-11074 GCA_035283325.1 Pyrinomonadaceae bacterium
ATTTCAATTCGCAATCCGCAATCCGCAATTCGAAATAAGTATTGCTAATCTCAAGGAGGAAACCTTTGAATTCAAACAGACAATACGAAGTTGTATTTATCGTTGACCCGGCTGCCGAAGACGATGAGGTCACACGTCTTACTGATAGTCTGAAGCAGATTGCGACGGATCAGGGAGGAACAGTGACGAAGGCCGAGAATATGGGCAGGCGTCCTCTGGCCTACGAAATTCTTCATAAAACCGAGGGCAGCTTCGTGTTATTGGAGATTGAGGGTAGCGGGCGTGAGATTGGCGAACTCGAGCGCCGCATGCGCGTCAATGACCGCATCATTCGCTATCTGACGGTGCGCGTGGATGAAGATCGCCAACGAGCCGAGAAGTTGAAAGGACGGCGCGCGCGCAAGGTGGCCAGGCGGCCTGAACGTGGTCAGCGACGTGGAGCTGCCCCACCGGCGACGGAATTTGCCGCTGAAGAGAATTACGAAAATCAGTAATGGTAGCTGGACACTGCCGCAGCACCATACCGGCTACCATTGACTAATGACTATTTACTATTTACCAGCACTCGAGGATAAAAATGTCAGCAAACTATGAAGACCGCTCACGAGGCTATAATGGGGATGAGGATCTTGACCGTGGACGGCCAATGCCAGGTGGTCGTGGTGGACGCCGCATGCACCGGCGTAGAATCTGCCGGTTTTGCATCGAGAAGGTAGACTTGATTGATTTCAAGGACGTGAGGCTGCTCCAGAATTACATACCCGAACGAGGGAAGATTTTGCCGCGTCGCATCTCCGGAAACTGCGCCACTCATCAACGCATGCTGGCCGAAGCAATCAAACGGGCGCGCAATATCGCGTTGCTTCCGTACAGTACCGACTAGTAAAAAGAGGAACAGAGGAAATGGCACACACGAAGATATTGCTGCGCGAAGACGTCGACGATTTGGGTGCTCGCGGCGAAATTGTCAGAGTCAAGGCAGGGTACGCCCGCAACTACCTGCTGCCGCGCAAACTGGCCGTGGAAGCCACCGCAAGCAATGTGAAGCAGATCGAGCAGGAACGGGCAGCACTGTTGAAGAAAGAGGCAAAGGAGCGGGCGACCGCCGAAGGACAAGCCGATAATATGCGCTCGCTTGTTCTGGAATTTAAACGCAAAGCGGGCGAACAAGGCGCGCTTTACGGCTCAGTAACTTCAATGGACATTGCTGAAAGCCTGCAAGAGCGGGGCTATGAGATCGACAGGCACAGGATTCATCTGCGTGAACCACTCAAGCGCCTGGGCGATTTCAGTGTGCCGGTGCGGTTGCATCGCGAGGTGACGATAGATCTACAGGTGAAGGTGTTGCCGGAAGGGGAAGTTATTGTGGGTCATCTCACGCCCGAGCAGGAAGCCGAACTCACAAAACAAGCTGGGCACGCTGAGACAGAACAAACCCAGTCCGCGGAGTAGTTCTCAACTGTAAAATTAAAAAACGTCGGTCCGAATGCCCCTGACAAAAGACATGTAGTATATTCGCCGACGCTGCGAATGTTGGTGCTCATTCGCAGCGTCTCATTTTGGTAACAGAGTTAGCGACAACCAACCTGCATTTCTCATGGCCACCCCTGATCCAATCCGCGAACCCGCTCTTGAGCGTTCGTTACCGCATAGTGCCGAAAGCGAGCGGGCAATACTTGGCGGCATAACCCTCGACAATGGTCTTATCAGCCAGGCTATTGAGCTGTTAAGGCCGGAAGATTTTTACATTCCTTCGCACCGCCGCGTCTTTTCGGCAATGATTGCCTTGTTTGAGCGAGGCGCCGAGATCAATCCGATTTTAGTCGGCGAAGAACTTAAAAAAGAGAATGCGCTCGAATCTGTTGGTGGCATTAGTTACATCACCAACCTAACCTACGGCCTGCCACATTCAACCAACATCGCGCACTACGCTAAGGTTGTGCGGGGCAAATCGATGCTGCGCCAGCTCGTAAGCGCCGCAAATAAGATCAGTCAGGAGGCACTGGAACAGGAAGACGAGCCAGAGATCATTCTGGATCATGCTGAGCAGGCCATTTTTGAATTGGCGGATGAACGCATTCGCCAGGGTTTCGTACACGTAAAACCTGTTGCCGAACAACTTCTCGAAAAGATCCAGGAGATGGAGGGCCGGGCCGCTGTATTAACTGGCTTGACTACCGGCTTCGCTGATCTTGATCAACTAACGTCGGGCCTGCAGCGTTCTGATCTGATCATTGTGGCGGCGCGACCTTCGATGGGCAAAACGAGCTTCGCGATGATGCTTGCTGAAAATTCCGCAATTCATGCGGGAGCAGTCGTAGGAATTTTTTCGTTGGAAATGTCGAAAGAAGCCTTGGTGATGCGCATGCTATGTTCTCAAGGAAACATCGATTTCCAGCGATTCCGTAACGGATTCCTCTCGCGACCCGAGTGGGCCCAAATTGCAAAATCGTTGGGCACGCTCGCGGATGCAAAAATATTCCTCGATGACACGCCTGGGATTACGGTCCTGGAAATGCGCGCGAAAGCGCGCCGGCTCGCGGCAGAACAGAAGCGGCTCGACCTGCTGATAGTTGACTACTTGCAGTTAATGACGGGTTCTGCCAGGCGTTTTGAATCGCGGCAGCAGGAAGTCTCCCAGATCTCGCGAGAGTTGAAAAGCCTGGCTAAGGAACTTAATGTGCCGCTCGTAGCTCTCTCGCAGCTTTCGCGGGCGCCGGAGTCGCGGTCCGATCACCGCCCACAGCTTGCGGATCTGCGCGAGTCGGGCGCCCTCGAGCAGGATGCCGACGTCGTCGCTTTCATCTATCGTGCCGAGCAGTACAAGACACCGGAAGAGCGCGATAGTCTACCCGACGATCAACGGAACGTAGCGGAGATTATTCTTGCTAAACAACGAAACGGCCCGACTGATACAATCAGGCTGCGGTTTACACCTTCGAGCATGCGTTTCGATAACCTTTACCGCGAATAGAATCTTATCTCTGATTTCTGCGCTCACGGCGAGGGAGCAACTGATGAAGCCACACTTCTTGCTGTTGTTGATATTGCTGATCACCCCATCGTTCCAACTAAGATCCCAGAGTGTTCAGAACAAGAGTTCTGACTCGCTCATTGTTTCCACTACCTGGCTGGCGGAACACCTTAACGATCCGGCCTTGGTCCTTTTGCAGGTTGGCGAGAAGGAGGAATACCTGGCTGGCCATATTCCCAGGGCTCAGTTCATAACCGTGGCTGAGATCTCCACGCCCCGCGGAGAAGGCCTGACGATGGAGATCCCTCCTCTTGCTCAACTCAAAGCCGCCTTTGAGAAGGCTGGTATTACCGATAACTCGCGTATCGTGGTCTACTTCGGCAAGGATTGGGTAACACCGACAGCGCGTCTTTTCCTGACACTCGACTACCTGGGTCTGGGCGAACGGACCTCGATTCTTGATGGCGGTCTAATGGCGTGGAAGGCCGAAGGCAAGCCCATTACTAAGGAGTTAATTGCAGCTGGAGCAGGGAATATTACTCCCAGGCCAAGAAAAGAGATTGTTGTTGATGCCGCCTGGGTCAATGCGAATTTGAATAAGGAAGGCGTGAAAATCCTGGACGCGCGAGCACCTCAATTCTATAGCGGCGCGGACCTGGGGCAAATGCCACGCGGTGGCCATATACCAAACGCGAGAAACATTCCGTTCTCCTCACTGGTCGATGAGGCGACAAACAAATTCAAGAGTGCCGCGCTGTTGCGGCAATTATTCGAAGATGCGCAGGTTCAAGAGGGCGATAGTGTGACTACTTATTGCCATAGAGGCCAACAGGCAAGTCTGTTGTATTTCGTCGCGCGCTACCTGGGCTATGACGCCCATCTCTATGATGGATCCTTTGAAGATTGGAGTCGCCGCGCGGAATTTTCGGTAGTGAAGTCGGACGCGGTTGATACAAAGACGAAACCCTGAAACGCGCCGTTTACCGTTGCTAAGAAGACGTAGATTCTTTCGCCCACCGAGCGACTTCGTCCATCACCGCCTCATAAACCTCCTGTTGTGACACCGCCTTTTGTCCGGCCGTTGCAGATTTGGGGACCTTCAAGGAATGATCGCCACCAGGGATTACATAAAGTGTCGCCTTTAGTCCGCGTTTCTTAATCACGGCACGAATTTCCTCTTCGCTCCCAAAAGCGTCGCGAGAACCCTGCACGAAAAGCATTGGCCTTTTGACATCCCTCAGGTGGGCGTCACGCAGTTGTTCGGGTTTTCCCGGTGGGTGAAGGGGATAGCCGAGAAACACGAGCCCGGCAATGTTATCGCAATCAACTGCGGCAATCTGCGACGCAATCCTTCCACCCATGGATTTCCCGCCGACTATGAGTCGATTGTTCTTAAGTGTCTTCTCGGAGAGAGCAGTCTCGACGACAGCACCGTAACAGGCTTCGAGTCTGGCCTTCGGATCGGGAACGCGCCGGCCTTGCTCTGTGTAGAGGAAGTTAAAAGTCAGCGCGTCAAGACCGCGGGCAGCCAAACCGCTGCCAAAGAGACGCATGAAAGGGCTTAACTGGTTGGCCCCCGCTCCGTGTCCAAGTACAAGGGTCACATTCGCTGCAATCTTTTTGGAGGCTCGGTATAACAACGCCGTTACGCTCTCCCGTTCATTTACCTTGATCAGGAGCTTTTGGGGTTCCATACACTATCTAAACCATAGCTTTTTGTTTTTTGACAAGTTTCTTAGATCTGAAAAGAGTTTTAGCCAAAGGATGTGGTTCAAGGGTTTCCACCGCGGTAGGAGTCTGATGGAAAAAGAACTTTTTCTGCGCGACCTCTGCGTCCTCTGCGGCTCAGCGTTGAATTTCCCCGCAAAAAACCAACCTTTTCAGTTCTCCTATTAACGATTTAGTTTTTCGATCAGTATTCCATTAGATTGCTGCCTAGGCACTCGGTGGGTCTCCTAAGTGTAAACTCTGGGAACTCTTTCACTGATACCGCAGGTCACTTCATAGGAGAGCGTGCCCGCTACTCGAGCAAGGTCCTCGGCCGGAATTTCCAGAACATTGTTTGCTTGGTCCCTTACCTGTCCCATCAGAACGACATCATCGCCTAATGAGACATCTGGAACATTCGTTACATCAATGAGTGTCAGGTCCATCGAGATCCGGCCGACAACGGGTGCATAAGTATGTCGCACCAGCACATGCCCGCGATTGGAAAGACCGCGGAGATATCCATCTTCGTAGCCAACAGGTATAGTCGCCACAAGCGTCCTTCGCGAAGCTTCAAAAGTGCAGCCGTATCCGAGCGTCTCGCCCGCCGGAACCCACTTCAGCAAAACAATCTGCGAGTGCAGCGACATCACTGGTTTCAGATTGACCGCTTCCTTTGCCGGCGGAAGTATGTCGCGCCAGAGGCCGTAGAGTATGCCGCCAGGCCGTACCATGTTTTCCCAGGCGCCAGGTTCCCCAAAGATTGCGGCGGAGTTTGCCAAGTGTCGATAAGTCGGCTCATTACCATTCGCTCGCACTAAATCGAGTACTTCATCAAAGCGTTGCAGTTGTTGTTCTGTCAGGGGTCTGCAAGAGGGATCATCCGCCGCGGCAAAATGAGTCATCACTCCATCCAGGTGAAGGTGCTCAAATTTAGCAAGCACCTTTATAAACTCCGGCACCTGATCAAACCGTACGCCCAGACGACCCATGCCGGTATCTACTTTTAGATGCACGTTGGCCGGGGTTCCGCTTTCTTTGGCCGCGCTATCCAGTTCCTCAAGTAAATCCAGACGAAAGACTGCCGGAACGAGTTTATGTTGAATGCAGAGAGGCGCCTGTCCCTCCCAAAATCCTCCGAGGCACAGAATTGGCTGGGTGATCCCCGCTGATCTCAGTTGAACCCCCTCTTCAGGTAACGCCACGCCAAACCAGTCTGCGCCTTCATCTGCCAGTCGCCGCGCACAGTGGATTGCACCATGTCCATAAGCATTAGCTTTGACCACGGCCATTACCTTAATGTCTGGCCCTACCCGATCCTTGATAGCGCGAAAATTGGCCGCAAGCGCGGTCAGGTTGATTTCCGCCCAGGTGGGTCGGCCGTCGCCGCGAGATCTTAAACTCCCTTGTCCTTCAGCCATCCGTGGACTCCCATGTCCGCCTCAAGCTCATTCAGGTGAGTGACGATGAAGATACAACATTTTGAATGAGCTCGACAGCCGACTCTCAACTAGCCCTATGGTATTCGGAGAAGTAACGTACGACTTCGCCACATGGAACCAGACGATTAACGGTCGGCTCTTCTAACGGAGAGCCCTAAGTGGTAAAGTATGGCTCAATTCTTCTCGCGTATATCGTCTGCCTTAACTGGACGGACTATCACCTGAGTTCTACATCGTCTGCAGTAGGAACCGAGTAGTCTTTCCATATTTCCGTTCGCGAAGGGACATAAGCGCGCTGAGACCTCGCACATCGTTTGGCCATGTCTTGTAATCATAGATTCATGTTTGCAGGAGGCAAAAGTTTCCTCACAGTGATATGCATTTTTGCATTCACGCTCGGCGGATTTTCGGCATTCGGCAATGTGCGGCCTGGGCTCGGAACTGGCAAGGCGAGACAGTTGAGCTGTGTTGAGCGAGGGGAAGGCCAGAATGCAGCGCATTCCTCCTTGTTGCGCAGCAAGTTTCTTAAGGACGACGCGGTGGCCAACCGGATTGTTTCCGGTGAATTGACCAACTACAGCATTAACGATTTTGCCCTGGTGCCGGGGCAAGGATTTGTCAGCACGGAATCATTTGCCTATCGAGTGCTGTCTGCGATTAGACAGCTTGGTTACACACCGTCACTCCAGAGTAGTAACCGGCCGGGTCTGGATCTTTTGAATAAGTTCCAGAGATTGAATCGACTTCCGCTAACTGACCTCCTAACAGCCGGCACGCTGCTCGCGCTCGACGCACAGTTGATTGAAAGCGAAGCGCTGGATGCTCAGGAGGGCCCCGGATTTCCGCTCTACTCATTCTTAACAAAAATCGTTCCTCCAAATGAGCCTTCGCGAGAGCACTTTGCCCGGCTCCTGGCGGTGACTTTCAAAGGTCTGCCAGCCAAACTGGCTCCTTACACGCAGGAGAACTTTCTAAACTTCTACCGTCAGCAGCTTCCCTACTTTGTTCTGAAAACAGCAATGACTGAAACGGTGTCGCCGGGGCCCGTATGTGACATCAACTATTATCCGGAATATGGAAATGACTGCCGGTTGCGTGCGAATACTGTGACAACTCTGAGCGCGGGAGAATTTGAGGTCGTAGGAACGCTATTTCACGAATACGCTCATTGGTTGGATGCCAATCTATTCCCGGTCCTGGCGGGAACAGCACGCGGCAGCATTCAGACCATAGGGTTTTACAGCATCAGCTACGATACTTCACAGGGTTCGCGTCAGGCTGACTATCGTACCTACTATCCGTTAAGGCGCGGCGAGTCTGTGGTCGCTACTGAGTTTGTGGGAGCGTATGCCAGAGGCGCGGAGGTAATCGTTGATGGGATTCCGAAATACACGCCCTTTGAAGATTTCGCTGAATCATTTGGACTCTATATAAACGGCGGCAGGATTTTTCGGCAGCTCGCGGCGAATAACTCATACCTGAAGCAAAAGTATGACTGGTTGAGATTGAACGTTTTTGCCGGCGTCGAATATGACACTGGCGAGACCGAGAGCATAGCGTTAATGCGAGCCCGTCCGACCGCGCGCGCGAAT
Organism: Pyrinomonadaceae bacterium; assembly: GCA_035283325.1. Classification (GTDB taxonomy): domain Bacteria; phylum Acidobacteriota; class Blastocatellia; order Pyrinomonadales; family Pyrinomonadaceae; genus PSRF01. The sequence goes on from DATEUF010000184.1 coordinate 7,716, forward strand.
ATGGCTTTCAACGTTAATGACTTTGGTCGCGTAAATAATGATCACGTCTTCACCTATCAATTTCCACGCGTTACGTTTGCGCGCAGATAAGTGTTTCACCTCACAGTACGGCAGTTTCGTGCAACAGTCTCCCAGTCTCAAATCGTTCGATGCTGAGTTGGGAACTGTCGATCAGCTCCGAGTGGCCGTGCAGGATCAGATCGGCAGCGACGCACCCTGAAGCCGGGGAATGCATAACTCCGTGACCGCTAAAACCATTCACAAAATAGAGACCTTTCACCTGCGGCGCCGGACCGATTACGGCATGATGATCAGGCGTCATCTCGTACAGTCCTGCCCAGGCCCGCCGCGGATTGATGCTGGCATCCGCGAGGCAAGGAACGCGTGCGGCAGCTCTCGTCAGAATCTTCTCAATAAAGGCCGGATCGAAATCGGTATTGAAACCGGGCTTCTCTTCAGGGTCGTTCCAGGCGAGAAGAATGCCAATTCCCTCACGGCGAAAGTGGAAGCCAGTTGACATGTCGATGACCATGGGAAAGCGCGCTGGTAGCTCGGCGAACGCCTCGGTAGGGACCAGTTGGCGACGGAGCGGTTCCACAGGTAAATCAGCCCCGGCCATTGCCGCCACCTGCGCGGCCCAAGGACCGGCAGCGTTGACCACAATCCTGGTGGAGACAGAGCCTCGCGACGTTATCACACTAGAAACACTACCGTTGGCAGGTTCCACTTGAATGCCTGTCACTGCGGTATCCAACCAGAGCCTTACCCCGAGCTCGCGCGCTCGCAACATGAAGCCCATCATCACGCTGTGTGGATCGACGAAGCCATCGCTGGCGCAGAATGTGCCCCCGATGATGTCATCGACCCGCAACTGGGGCACAAAGTCGGAAATCTCTTGTTGTGTTACCAGCTGGACATTTCTGACTCCGAGAGACATCTGCAGTTCACGATTTGTTTTCAGATGCTGTAGGTGGCGCTCATTGGTGGCGCAGAAGAGATAACCGTGGGGTCGGTAGTCAGCCGGGTGGCCCATCACTTCATCGAAGCGAGAGAAGAAATCTATTGAGTACCGTGACATCCGTATATTCACAGCCGTTGAGAACTGGACGCGTACGCCCCCCATGCTTTTCCCGGTGGAGCCCTTTCCCTGATGCGCTTCGCGTTCAATAACCAGCACATTCGTGCAGCCTTGTTCAGCCAGGTGATAGGCCACACTCGAGCCAACAATCCCACCCCCGATAATCACGATGTCCGCTGTCTCAGTCATTTCGGCCAAGGGTCCAGAATCGCCAGAAGAATAAGTCGAAGAGTAGTCGTAGACAAGCATGTTATTCCGATTTCCATTTTGCTCGTCCCACATTCCCGCAATTGTGTGCACTCTTTGCGGGCCCTAAGAATCCGGTTTACGCTATTCAGTCGAGCAAATTGTTCGTACCCCCCTTTTTACTTCAGTCGAATCGGAGGAAATATGGATCTACGTTACCCTATCGGCGCTTTTAAATTCCCCGCAACAATTTCCAATGACGAGCGGCAAAAGCTGATTGATCAAATTGCCGAAACTCCTGAAAGGCTGCGCACTGCGGTTAAAGGCTTGGACGACGAGCAACTAAATACGCCTTATCGACCCGAGGGTTGGACCGTCCGACAGGTTGTGCACCATGTACCTGACAGCCATCTGAACAGTTACATCCGTTTTAAGCTGGCGTTGACTGAGGATCAGCCGGAAATTCGTACCTATTTCGAAGATCGCTGGGCCGAACTTGATGACGCCCGTACTGCGCCGATCGAATTATCCCTCAATCTGTTGGAGACGTTGCATCATCGGTGGGTCTTGTTCCTGAGATCGCTCAAGGGGCAAGACCATCAAAGAACTTTTCGTCATCCTGACTGGGGAGTCGTGACCGTGGAGAAAAACATTGCCCTTTACGCCTGGCATGGCCGGCACCACGTCGCGCATATAACTTCATTGCGTGACCGGCTGGGGTGGTGAAACGAAGAAGGCAGGGGCAGGAGGCAGACGGCAGGAGATTTCTCCAAGGATTCCAGAATGACCCAATGCTTGGCTGATAACTACCGTCGCTGGTTTGATTATGAAAGAGACAGTCATGCGAAGGTGCTCTCTTCGCTTGCGACGGTTCCTGATGATACTCGCTCATCCGAACAGTTTCAGAGAGCAGTTGATCTGCTTGCGCATATCGCTGCGGCCAGACTGATGTGGCTCTATCGCTTTGGTGTTGCGAGCGAGAACGCAGACCTGTTTCCACGTAATGTCGCCTGGCAGGAGCTACCGGCCTTAGTCGGAAAGATGGAAGCTGCCTGGTTGAATTATCTGACCAAACTCGATGATTCAGAGCTTGGACGCATCTTTGAGTATCAGAGTTACGAGGGAGCGAGATTTCGCGGCCGAGTTGAGGACATATTGACGCAGTTGTTTGGACATTCCTGGTATCACCGCGGACAGATTGCAGCTCTGGTGCGAGCCATGGGCGGTGAACCTGCGGTAACGGATTTTGTCTTTTGGAGTCGTGAACCCGTTTAGCTAACGTTGGTAATGAGTGGCGTATTTAGTCAGCCGTGATTAATTAGAGTGTGCTGAAGCGCCATCGTCGGCAAGAGGCCTGAGCCCGCGCTTTATCTAATCGAAGTCAACCTGTGAGTTAGCTGGCAACGAAGGTTGCGTCAGACCGCGGGTTGCCAATCCTGGTCATCAAATTTTCCAGCAGACCAAGTTGGGTCTTCAACAATTCTTTATATTCGTGTGTATCGGTATGGTGAAGCTCGTGAAGCATTGAATCGCGTTTCGAAGTCAGAAGCTCTATCAAAAACTCTCGTTCCCGTTCGTCTATGCTTAGGGTCATGAGAGTACCTCCTTTTACCGTTGAGTTTTTCAATATTTTATCCAAGGAACATCTTCTTAAAAAATTTCGGCATACCAGTGTGACCATCTTACACGTTACGCCCATGCCAAACACAAGAGGAAGTCTGTCAGGTTCGGAAGAAGGGCAGGGATTCAGGGCAAGAAATCTCTCAGGGTCTGGAAGGGGGCAAGGCAGCTTCAGGGCAGGAAAAAGCCTTTTAAATAATTGCAGGTCGGAAGGGGGGCAAGGCAGGCTTCTGGGCAGGAAGGAGCACTCTTAAACAATTGCAGGTCGGGAAGGGGGCAAGGTAGGCTTCTAGACAGGAAGGAAGCTAGTTTCAGTCTGCCGCCGCCCCCGCTTACAGTTGATGCCACTGAACATTGAATTTACCACTCAGATTGATCTTCATGTCTTAAATCCCGTTCATCATATGATCTGACTTCAATCCAGGAGGTGTTTTGTTAGCTAGCAGAATTTGCCGCAGTTGAGTGGTTCATTCAA
>DATEUF010000185.1:0-37360 GCA_035283325.1 Pyrinomonadaceae bacterium
GACATTCTTATAGAGAAACAGAAGAGCCGCGAGCGCCTGATTCTGAGTTGAGGCCGCAACCTGTCGTTTGACTGCGAGATGAGTGAGGAATTGACTGACTTCGGCTGCCCCCATTTCGGCGGGGTGCCGCTTGCCGTGAAACAGGATGTATTGTCTAATCCAGTTGAGGTAGGCCTCTTCGGTGCGATAGCTATAATGGCGTGTGCGGATGAGGTCACGCACCTGTTCGAGTAGCTTAGTCGTCGATTTCATAAATACACTAACATACTCTAAGCTTGCAATTGCAGGCGTTTGGTGGCATGGTACCTGCGGAATTGGTCGACCATGTCCAGAAAGAGTCCTTATGAAATCCACTTGTCGCCAGCCGAGCGCGTCGAACTCCAGCGACGGGCCAACAAATATACGTTACCGTATTTTCAGGTCGTGCGCGCCAAGATGATTCTGCTTGCTGCCGAGGGCTGGAACAACGACGAGATAGCCGCGTGTTTGAGCAGCCGCCGCGAAGTCGTCTGCATGTGGCGAAAACGGTTCTTCGAGGAACGCCTCGCCGGCTTGGAAGAGCGCTCTCGTCCGGGCCGGCCCCGGACTTTTTCCCCCAGAACTCGTCGTGCAAGTTAAAGCGCTGGCTTGTGAAATGCCCGCCACGCACGGTCTGCCGCTGTCTCGCTGGAGCACCGCCGATCTGGTCGGCCACGTCTGTCAGTCGGGTTTGGTGGCTCGCATCAGTGGCAGCACCCTCTGGCGCTGGCTGCACCAAGATGCTATCCGCCCCTGGCAACATCGCAGTTGGCTGTCCCCACGCGACCCCAACTTCGCCTTCAAAGCGGGACGCATTCTTGATCTCTATCAGCGCCACTGGGAAGGTAAGCCCTGAAAGACGATGAGTTCGTCGTCTCGGCCGACGAAAAAACAAGTATCCAGGCCAGGGCGCGCAAGCATTCCACGCAACCCTGCGGACCCGGTTCGCCAATGCGCGTTGAGCACGAGTACCGACGCTGTGGCGCCTGGGTTTACTTGGCCGCTCTCGATGTCCATCGCGCTCGCGTCTTCGGCCGTTGCGAAGCGAAAAACGGTATCGTCCCTTTTGATTCTCTGGTCGACCAAGTCACGACTTGCCCGCCTTACAGCGTCGTTTTATCGAGCGGGCTGCCCAACAAATTAAGGATTCTTGTCGCGCGAGTCTTCGAGCCGCGACAAAATCCAGGGTTGAATTAAATCCGCGGGTGCAAGTTGCGTTTATTTGGAATTCCAAACAAAGCCTTGCAGCTGACGGCGCGATAGGATGCTTCTTAAGTAGTCTGGTTGACCGCTGCTTGGATGCTGATCGCGCGCCGCAGCTGAAGGCCAGCGTTATGCGGCTCACTTGAGTCTCCGGTAGAATCCGCTGAATGGCTCGAATCGATTTCGAGATCGTCAGCGAGATAACCAATGTCGAAACTGTCGCAACCGGCACTGGTGTTCGTGATCGTGCGCGTTTGCGGAAACAATACGGTCGCGGCAGATGGCGTAAAGTGAAAGGCATTGCCATGGTGCGTCTGCCAAGTGGTAGGATACGATTGGCTGAGATTCATTGGTATGAAGCGCACGGCATCGGGAAGAAAGAATTTAAATTGAAGTTGCCGTTCTTAGATTAGCTATGAAGAAAAAAGCATCAGCGCAGTTTGTTGTTTGCCTCAATAATGAAGGCTACAAGGCTTCTTTGGAGGTCGGGAAGCTCTATCGGTTTATTCCTGATGAGGACGCTGAGGCGGAGGGGCTACTTCGTGTTGTTGACGAGAGCGGGGAGGATTACGCTTTCGAGGCAGAGCGGTTTCATCCTGTCATCCTGCCACCGCCGGTTGAGAAAGCGCTGTTGGCAGCATCTCATTCCTAAACATCGCCGCATAACAAGCGGCTCAAGCGGACGCGCAATTAGCGTGCTTCTTATCTTCAACGTTGAAGGCGCGCCGCTTAGCCGCAGCGTTCGGCGTCTCACTTATTTAATCTTTCAGGCGTCGCAATGTGACAGGGCCCTAAACGGTTCTTTCTTGCCCTTTTAATCACGTTACTCTGGTGTGCGGATTGCCCTGCCATAAATCGTAAGTCCCAATCGGAGGGAGAAAGTATGTTCAAGAAACGGTCTTCTGAGTTCGCGCGCTTCGCGATGCGTCTTCTCCAGACCCCCCTTCCACAACCAAAAGAAGGAGAACACCATGCTTAACAAATTCGCGTCCATCGTACTCGTCGCGGCGCTAGTCTGCGCGCTCGCCGGGACACCTGCGTTCGCCAATACCCCGTCTAAGCCCGGCGCTAAAACAGGCGGGACAGCCGACCGACCGGATGCCGTTATTGAGGCGGATAAAGTGGTGAATGAGAAGTTGCGGGCGGCGATACTCAAACTCGTCACCGACGCCAAAGCAGAAGGCAATGTTGTGACGTTCCCCCGTCCGCAAATTCAATCCCCGCACAGAAACAACCTGTCTAAGGGGGCGAAGATCGCCATCGGGGTCGGCATCGCAGTCGCAGTCGTAGTGGCGGTGATACTTGTAAAGTATTGCAGGAATGAGCAGGGCTGCTAGAGCACGGCCTGAGCCTGTAACCGCGCGCCTAACAAATTAAGAATTAGTGTGGCGCGGGCATGATGTTCAAGGTGCGGGGCGGTCAACGAGCCGCCACTTAATTTCTGGGTTGAGCTAAATCCGCAGGCTCAAGTTGCGTTATTTGGAATTTGAATAGCCTTTTGCGTGAGGTAGGTGGAGAGCTTTCTACTTAGCAGCACGCGTTTCAGCCGGATGCGCCAGCCAGAAGAAGAGCAGTGCTGGGCAAATGCCTCACAAAGCAGTTCTAGTTGCCTCACCAAAGCAGCACGAGACAGAGGAGTAACAGACTGCCGGGTTAGTAGCTGGACAGCAGACCGTGCCAAACGACTGAGAGGGCTGCGAGTGAGTGGCGATTTCATGGTCATGGGGGCACCTTGCGTTGCGGTAGCAACACTCGAATCTCAAACAACTGGCCAATGTGACAAAGGGGACAGCGAGCGGTCGCTGATGCTGGCGCCACTGGCTCAGTGAGCAGCGAGTGAGGCGTTGAATCGACGGCGGCGGTAGTAGTAGTCGCACTCAAGAGTGTGCGCGCTTGCTCCAGTTGCGCCCTACAAGCAGGACTCCAGATACCGTAATACCTGACCTTAGCGCAGCCGCGCGGCAGTACATGCAGCAGGAAGCGGTGGAAGAACTTCTGAGCCGGGAGCGTGACGCGGTGCAGTTGCTGACTGCGGTTGTCGCGATAGCGAAAAGTCACCTGCCCATTTTCAAAGCGCTCCAGGCGAGAGTTACTAATAGCCACGCGAAAGACGTACCGGGCGAGATAGTTGAGCACTTCGCGGCCCTGGCCCGCGGCTTTGCAATTTGACCACCCAGTCTTTCTGCCACACTTGACGGGGCACCTGGTTGAGCAAGCCAGACTTTTTCAACGCAGCACAGAACTTGGCCCGGAAGATCAGGGAGAGCGCTCCTTCAGGCAATAAGAAGGCTGCGTGCTTGGTCGCCTTTTTCCTGAATCAGCCGCAGGTTGATGCCCGCTTCCAGCAAATGGGTGGCGTAAGAATGGCGCAAAGTGTGCACATGGGCGCGCTTGGCAATGCCAGTGCGCAGCAGGGCGCGACGGAAAGCACTCTGCAGACTGCTGCGGGTGACTGGGCCACCATCGTGCGCCAGACTATGGGCCAGCCCGTGCCGCGTCGGTGCCGGGAACAACCACAGCGGTGAGCGATGCGTGCGCCAGTGCGCCCGCAGTAGTGCGAGCGTCGACTGCGGCAGCGGCACGTAGCGATCTTTCTTATTCTTGCCATGAATGTGTAACACCATCCGGGCACTGTCGACATCCGGCACCTGCAGGTGGGTGCCTTCCCACAGGCGCAAGCCGCAGGCATAGATGGTTTTCAGGCAGGCCTGATAGACCGGGATGCGCACCAGCGCTAAGATCTGGCGCACCTCTTTCCGGCTCAGCACCACGGGTAACTTCCACTCGCGTGGCGGTCGCACAAAGCGCAGCGTGGGCCAGGCTTGTTTTAGTGTTTGCTCATAGAAGAACTTAATCCCACAGAGCGCGATGGTGGCAGTAGGCCGGGCAATCTTCTTCTCAGTGGTCAGATAAAGAAAGTATTGACGCAGGTCTTCATCGCTGAGTTGGTCCGGGCGGCGGTGGTAATACTGGGCCAGTTGCCAGACGGCGCGCGCGTAAGCCTCCTGAGTTCTTGCCGAGAGTCCCCGCAATTGCATATCCTCAAGCATCCGTTGTTGTAACGGTGACATAGCAGTATCTCCTTCCGGGGAGGGGAAAAGTGAATCGGCCAGAAACACCATGGTCCTCCCTGGAAGGAATACTGTAGCTATTGACCTCTTTAAGGGAATGGGAAAGCGTTAGTAATCGCCCGTGAGTTTTTATCTATCCGCCCGCAGGCGGATTTAGTTCAACACGCGCTTGCAGCTGACGGCGCGATAGCGTGCTTCTCAAGCAGCTTTATTCTTCGCAGATTGAATGCTGATCGCGCGCCGCAGCTGAAGCACAGCGTTCGGCGCTACCTGTTATCGTCACAAGCACAATGCCCAGAATCAAAACAGAAGAGTTGTTGGCCATTCTTGACACCGGCGATTTCACAGCCGTTAGATTGAAAGGACTGCAGAACGGCTCGTTTTATATGATGATTGAAAGTGCTAAGGGTTCTTTCATCCACGAAAGCTCTGATGGCAGTATCAAGGAGTATCCCAAAGCAGACAATGCCTTGGCGTGGCTAAAGAGAAAAGCGAGCATCAAAGAAGTGGTCGTAGATATTGAAATCTGGCAAGTCGATTCGGAGAAGAGGTAAGGCTCTCGAGTTTCGATGTGATCTCGGTCATGAAGAGGCCAGAAAGATCGCGACAGCATGAGACCGTTCATCGACGGCGCGCCGAACGTATTAAGAATTCGTGTGGCGCGGTGAAGTAGATGCAACGGGCCAAAGACCCAACGAGCCGCCACACAATTCGGTGTTGAACTAACCCGGGTCTGACCGAAACTATTCAACTTTCGTCTTTGGAGTTTGAACGGCGCTCAGCTTGCGTAGTTAAGGGGCGCATTGCGGAGTGAACGGGGAACGGTGAGGGCTGTGAAGTTGAAGGGCAACGAGCGCAAGAGGCGTCGGTCGCTGCGGGGCGAACTTTTTTGCTGCTCTGACCACTGCCACGTCTAGCTGGGGCTGGTCGAGCGCATAGTTTTTGGAGTTGCGGGCAGAGTTCTCCGTTGCCGCCGCTGCTGGTGAGCCACGGAAAGGATTTCGCGCAAAACAAATTTCGATAGTCAGTCACTGAGTTGATCATGTTGCTCAGGGCGGTCGTGCGCGGTGCGGTTTCAGGGTTTGCATCAGCCGCAAGGCGCCGCCGCAGTTTGGGCAGCGAAGTGCGGTTGACGGTTGGGCCGGCGCGTGCAGCGGCGGCGCTTTTTCATTTGGGCTCTCAGCGAGCGGGCTGGGCGAGAGCAGTTGCCGGGCCTGGTCCAACAGGCGCCGCTTGCTGGGGCTGAGCAGACCGTAGTAACGCACCTTGATGAAGCGCGGTGGCAGGACGTGTTGGAGGAAGCGGCGGATGAACTCCTCAGCGGGCAGCGTGCAGCTCTTAATTCGATCGGTGGCCGACTCTTTGTAGGCGAAAGTGACGTTGCCATTTTCCAGCTTACGGATGCGGTTGTTGCTGATCGCGACGCGGAAGACGTAAGGAGCAAGATACTTGAAGGCGGCGACGCCCGTGCCGACCGGCTCGCAGTCAACTACCCAGTCTTTTTTCCAAAAAAAGCTCCGCAATTGGAACAGACCTCGATGTAACGATTTGGCATAGCAGTTGTTTCACTGCCTTCTGGACAGTCGAATAGCTGAGCCTGTCTCACGGGAACACCTGAAGGGGATGATTACTGTGGCTCTCGGTCTTGGTTTACGAAAACGGGAACAACTAAACCTGCGACGCGATCAGGTAGATTTCTCGCGGAATGTGGTTGTGGCCACGAAGACCAAAGGGCGAAAGAATCGTGAAATCCCTATGGACGTCTTGAACCCCGAAGTTCGTGAGATCCTGCTCAAGATGTGTGGCGGGAAGAAGTCTGATGATTATGTGTTTGGAAACCCGGGGGCAGGTAAACCATTCACGGACATCAAGCGCTCCTTTCACACAGCATGTCGAATGGCGAGGATCGAGGGACTCTGGTGGCACGACCTGCGGGCCACGTTCTGTACGCGTCTAGCGCTAGCTGGATACGAGGCTCTAACAATAATGACTCTGATGGGCCACAAGGATCTGAAGACGACGATGCGATATGTTCGGGCCGTCCAGCTTCAGAGAAATGTGCGTTCTCAGAATTTTGTCCACAAATTGGCCACACAAGAGATACGGCCGCCAGTGCTGGCAGCCGTAAGTTGTTGATGTTATTGGTCGGGGCGAGAGGATTCGAACCTCCGACCTCTCGGTCCCAAACCGAGCGCACTACCAGGCTGTGCTACGCCCCGAAATCCGATGGAGAATCATAAACTGAAAATTCCAAGAGTCAAAGAGATAGCCGGTCAAGAAATAAGAACTGGTAGCAGTAGTTCGAGATGGCCGGTCAAGAATAAGTGGTGGCACTGGTTCATAAGCAGTACCGAATTGGTAGCCTCCGAATTTCAAGTCTTAGTAAAGCGTCTCAGCTTTGTCGCTTAGGAATTGCTCACCTTCTGCTGCAAGCCCCCTGAATGGTGCGGATATAAACTACTGCTATCTGCCTCCGTCCTGACCGTGTTGGAATGACCAGTGGGAGTCTTTTAACGGCACCATTTATTCGTGCAACCTGGCGAGATCGATCACCATGTTACGCGGGGGTTAGCTTAGCGCCAGTAAATCATTCAGAAATTGTCTTATGCCGACGAGAGCACGAGCACGATGACTGATACTGTTCTTGATCTCTGCCGGCAATTCCGCAAACGTCGAGGAATAATTGGTGGGTACAAATATCGGATCGAAGCCGAAGCCATTCTCTCCCCGCGGCTGGTCGGCAATTCGGCCCTCACAGGTTCCCACTGCGATCTTTAAAGGACGGAGATCGGCAATTACCATCACGCACACAAAGCGAGCTAACAACTCGGAATCGCCGGTCCTTGAAAGGTTCGACAGTAGCAACCTTATGCTCTCTGCATCCGACGCTCCATCACCGGCATATCGGGCGGACGATATCCCCGGCGCGCCGTTTAGCTGGTCCACTTCCAGTCCGGAATCGTCAGCCAGGGCGAGCAGACCGGTCTGCTGCGAATATGCCCTTGCCTTGATAAGGGCATTCTCTTCGTATGTCGATCCGTTCTCGTTCGGTATAGATATATGAGGAAAATCTGCAAGGAGCCGCAATCGCAAGGGCAAATACCCGAGTGTGCTTTGGATCTCCTGAATCTTGCCAGGATTTCTGGTACCGATTAGTAGTTCCAGTCGCGCCATGCGGAGTTGACTGAGAGATTCAATCTTGCCTTGCTTCCCCGGATTCGGGACGCAAGAGCGGCACCAGAACGCCAAAGAGTCCGAACGACGATCGTGTTTGTCTCTCGAAACCGTGATCAGTGAGAGTTGTCTCAGTCGCCGAAAAAGGTAACTGCGCAAGCAACTGGTTGATTCGCGCACGGTCTTCGACAGCAGGCAAGCGTTGGCCCAGTTGCAGTATGCTTGCCAGGAATCTGCTCGCTCGTTCACTGTCATCGGAATAGGTCATCATACCTGCCTGAGTTGTGGACCGGGCAAAGAGTGTGACTCGCTCAGACAGACCCGGATACATGCTCATTCCAGACCCGGTTGCGCGGACAAAGTCGCGAACCTCAGCCGACGGGCCCAGGACTACGTACTGGCCCGTTAAAGCTGCGGCGGCGCCGTTTTCGAGCTGATCAAATATTTTGCTGTTCCCGCTCTGCTCCTTGAACGTGTTTGCTGTTGGCCTTTCTATAGACTCGCGGAACGAACGTTCATCGCGAAGTCGGGCAATCAGGAGCGAGTGCTCGGGATCTTGCGCGCGCCGTATACTGATGATGTTCGAATCCACTGCTTCCAAAAACCGTTTTGGCTTCTGAATTCCATAAGAGAGCAGGGCGGATTCCAATAATGAGTCGAAAACCACTGCAGAAAGTGTATCCAACTGAGGACCGATTGCCGACTCGAGGCTTTGCCATGCAGCCAGCGAATCTTCATAGTTGTAGATTGTCAGCGACCGCACGTCTGTAGGGAGCGTTTCGAGGACGTGTCGGTCCGCGACGCCAGGCTTTCGCAGGGGTACGAGCCTGGAAACTACTGCCGGTTGCAGCAAGAAGAGATAGTGATCCTCAATGCCTCCAGTGGCTGAGGTAGCAACCCAACCAATGCTGCCAAGGATTTTTGTGGCACTAGTGACAATGAGTCGCTCCAGCCGCAGGTCTCCGGGCGCTCTGCCAAAGAGCAGTGGGATTCCGAGAGAAACCAGACGAGCGGCATTCTTTGAGGAGATGAATCCAAAGGCCAGTCCCTCGTTGCTGGAGAGCATTTCCCTCATCTGTTGCAACTCGCCGGAGTCGCGCAGACTGGGATACTGGCCCAGCCTTGTCGCCAGACAGTTCCTGACCGCGCGCTCGTTATTGCCTATTACCACAAGCGTGCCGTTCAGTGCGCAAACTATTTGTCGCGTTGAGTCGGGGGCAGTCCATTGCATGAACTCTGTTGGGCCATCAGTGCTGCGGCTGAAAGTTGGTTGCTGGTAGGCACTCACCGCAAAGTCGCTGAGGGTCTTTTCTACCAGTGGTTTGATTCGCCAATTCGAAGTGTGAGTTTCGACAAGAATGGCAGCGTCAGGCTTGATCTTCAGTGTAGTACCTTCATCGACAGTGCCCAGCTCAAGGATGACAAAGGCGACCTGCGCACGGGCCAACACTACCTGTTGCGTGGGACCCAGACCGGTCCACGCCAATACTTTTTGGAGCCGTGTAAGTTTCGCGGCGGTCGAAAAAAGACCCAAGGAATTTAGGGACCTCCAGGCGTCTGTATTGATGATGGCTTCAGCAACGTCGGTGAGGCTATTGGATTCCAGATAGAGGAGACAATCGCCCGGTGCATAGGCAGCCATATCCGATTTTTGAGGCCGGTTCCACCAAAGCCAAGAGCCGGCGACAAGCACAAAAAAGACAAAGACGGCAAGGAAGCGGCGTAGCCTATTCATTTGCACTGATCGTATCCTGAGGGTTCGATCCGAGCAAGCAACTGACTAGCCTTCCTAGCCTTCTTGAATCCGGGAGTCCGAAATTGATGAGCGTTCATGACTCGTGTTACTTTTGACGCGCGAACTGAGATCCGGATTTCTCCAGAAGTGACCTATGCCATATCGGGAGCTATTTGCTCAAGCAGCGGCGGAAGCTGATTTTGACGCCTTCCTGGAGGAGTTGAAGGAAGCGCTAAGCGACGAACGCCGAAATCCAAACGACGTGGTGAGGGACACGCTGTATCAACTTTATTTTGGTCCCGGGGTCTCCTCGTCATCCCCAACATCCGGGCCGGAGCTAAGCAAGTTGTCGACGGCTGCGCGCAGCGTTGTGCACACTTTTGACCCGCGCAACATTACCACCGAACCAGAGTATTACGCCGAAATTGATCAGAAGCTCTACGCGGAACGCAAGCCTTTCATTTGGTTATGGCAGATGTTTGATCGCTCACCTCTGGGACAGAATGCCTTGCTGGGTCATCGCTTCCGACGCCTGCTGGCGCCGTCTATCTTTCGCAGTGTCGGACGGAATTTCAAATGTTGGCATTTTGTTGAGTGGTCCTTTGGCTACAACTTGTCGTTTGGAGATAACGTGGTGATTCATCGCCATGTCTTATTGGACGACCGCGGCGGGATTGAGATTGGAAATAATGTGTCAATCTCCGACTACGCCAACATCTATTCCCATAGTCACGATATCTACGATATTGAGAAGGTCGATAACCGCGTGACTCGAATTGGAGACGGATCGCGGGTTACCTATCACGCAACGGTGTTGGCTGGAACGCAGATTGGGGAGCATGCAATGATCGGCACCGGCGCAGTTGCAACGAGAGATATCGCGCCTTACAGCATAGCCATTGGCGTGCCGGCCAAGGTGGTGAAAGTAAAAAAGAGCAAAGACAACAAATTGACCGCCGTGCAAGGTGATTAGCACTCTTCCCCTGCGGGAGATGGCCGGCCGCGCGTTATCCCCGATCCTACCCTGCTTGTGGCGACTGCCCTCCCACGGCCCTTCTTCTTAGGAGCCCACTGAAGAAGACACATTGGCCCCGGCGACAATGGAGATAAACGGAGCCGCTGCCCTCCAAAGACAGCTCTTGGAGACTTGGACTTTCGCTGTAACCCCTGCAAAGGCCGAATTTAAACGAAGCAAAATAGCGGTTGACAATGTTTAGACCCGTAGGTTAATCTCCTATCTGACGGTGGACGCTCCGGCGCCGCCGTCTGAGGTGCTCGCCTATTTCTCCTCGGCCTGGTCAGCATGGCATGGTTTGAGACTCAGACAAGCCGGTGCTACCCGGGCGTTCCTGCCCAGAACCTCAGATTCCAGCCGCGAGATTTCATTGTTTGTACATCTCAGGACACCGACCCGTGAAGCTCCCAAATCAGTGCGCGGCGGCCAAGGCCGCCAGACCTCGTCCCTCACGAGCAAGAAAAGCTCGAGCTCGTCTGCGCAGGTTGCAGCGAAATCGTTCCCTGGCGCCAGTAAGGATTAAATAGACATGTTCAAAACCGCTAAGAAAAATCTCGTTGGCCTGGATATAGGGTCCAGTTCGGTCAAGGCAGTAGAGTTGCTGAGGAAGGGAAACAATCTCCAACTCGCGAGTCTGGGCTATGAGAATCTCCTACCTGACACCATCGTCGATGGTCAGATCATGGAGCTTAACAACGTTTCAAATGTCATTGCCAGCATCTTCAAGGAACACCAGATTAAGACTCCGAGAGTCGCCGCCGGCGTAAGCGGACATTCTGTAATTGTAAAGAACATCGTTCTACCGCAGATGAGTGAGGATGAGCTTCAGGAGTCGTTCAGCTGGCACGCCGAGGAGCACATCCCTTTCGATATCGCCGATGTCAATCTTGACTATCAGGTTACCAACAACACGTCCGACGCGGTTCACGTGATCATGGCTGCGTGCAAGAGTGACAAGATTGCCAATGTCAGACAGGCCATACAGTTGGCAGGAAAACAGCCGGTAGTAATTGATGTCGACGCTTTTGCGCTCCAGAACTGTTACGAAGTCAATTATCAGCCTAAGACCGGTGAAGTGGTTGCACTCCTGAACATTGGAGCTGCCACAATGAATATCAACATATTGAACGGCTCACGTTCGGTCTTTGCGCGCGATGCCTCCGTTGGGGGCAGCCAGTACACGAGCCTATTGCAAAAAGAACTTGGTCTCACCTTTGAACAGGCGGAAGCCGTTAAGCGTGGTTATCCGTTACCCGAAGGCACCGAACCTCGCCCCATCCAGCCGATCATTGAGACCGTTTCCGACATTCTCGCTCTGGAAGTCCGCAAGACCATGGATTTCTATCGCGCCACCGCAGACGAAGGAGAATCTGCAATTCAGAAAATCCTGCTAGCCGGGGGCGGCTCCAAATTGCCGGGGTTGGCCGACTATCTGGCACAGCGGTTCGAGATACCGGTGGAAGTGTTCAACCCCTTCCGGCAGATCCAAGTGGATGCCCGTAAGTTCGATCCTGATTACATGAGGGAGATCGTTCCCGAAATGGCTGTTGCCGTTGGTCTCGCGTTGAGAGGAGTTGAAGCGGCATGATCAAAATCAATCTGCTGGAGTCAGTTACTGAGCGGCCCACCGGGGTAGCCATGGTCGAAGACAAGGTGGCGAACCCGCGCATGCAGACCCTGCTGCTTGCTATGACAGTTTTCGGGTTGCTGGCGTTGGGGGCAGGCTACGACTACATCAGTTCAAAGTCGGCTTACGACGCCGCCACTCGCGAACTGGAAAATCAGCGTCGAATCAACCAGCAGATGCTTGCGGTGAATCGGGAGCAGGCTGAATTGGAAAAGAAGACCCAGGATATTCAGGGGCGTATCGATGCAATCAAGAAGTTGCGGGAATCGCAACAGGGACCGGGAGCGGTGCTTCGTGAGATCAAGGACCGTTTTGACAGCGTGCCCGGACTTTATCTGAAGAGTATTGAACAGAAGGAAGGGGAGCTTACTATAAAGGGTGAATCTCCCAATGAGATCTCAGTGACTCGTTTTGGTCAGAGTCTCGAGTTTTCCGGCGGCCTTTTCTCGAACCTCAATATTGAAACTCAACGGGAAACGATGCAGCTCCAGGCTGCCAATAATAGCCCAACTGATGACCCTAACTTCCCGCGACCGGAGGTCGTTAGCTTTGTAGTGAAGTGCAACTTTGGCTCAGCAAAACCTCAGGCGCAACCGGCCCCTCAAGCAAACACAAACCAGGTGGCAGTGAAAAAGTAGACACCTATGGTCTCTAATCGGGTGAAGGGAATTAAACGAAAATGAGAATCGGCACGCTTCAGACGATACCCTGGTACCTGCGATTGGGCATATTTGTCATTGTCGCCGCAGTCTTGTACGCAGGCTTCTGGTATTTCGTCACACGCGGCACGCGCAATTCAACAAAGGAGTTGAATGGCGAGATAGCACAACTCCTGCCGCGCAACGCGCAGGCGCAAATTGCTTCGCAGCGACTGAACGAGTTTCGAGCTATCTACAAGGCCCGGCAGGAAGAGTATGACGAACTGAAAGCGCTGCTCCCTGAACAACGTGAAATCACGATGGTTTTGCAGGGCGTCCAGGACCGCGCGCGGAACAACGGTCTGGTGCTGCGGAAGTTTACTCCCAAGGACGATATTCAACAGGACAACTACAACGGCAAGAAGATCGAGGTCACCGTAACAAGTTCGTTTGCGTCATTGCGCGCATTTTTTGAACAGCTGGCGCATTACCAGCGAATCGTTTCCATCACCAATTTCGACCTCAAGCAACTGGATAAGCAGTCATTAACACAGACTGTCGACGCGAAGTTTGATCTGACTGCATATTACGTTTCCGCTGAAAGGCTGCAGAAGCAGACCACTCAACCTGCGGGTTCGGGAGGTCAGGCTGCAGCGCCAACAGCGGCGCAACCGGCAAAGTAGATTGCCCCTCGCATCGGCTCAAGGAATGATCAGCATGTACCAATCGAAAAGATTTAGAAACGGACTTGCCATTTTCCTGATTGGCTCAGCCAGCGTTCTTACGGGTGCATCAATTACCAGGGCCCAGGAGAACGAAGCTACAAAGCCGGCCACTACCAAGCGTTCGGTAGCTAGTGGGCGCGACCCTTTCCGCAAGTTTGAGCCTCCCCGCGTCGTCGTAAGGCGAAGCGGCCAGATAGTTCCGCCCAGCATCCAGGAGCGAATTGAACAATACAAGGCCCAGAAAGTTGCGGCCATGAACGCGCGTATAGAGCCCCCCAAACCGACCACTGCGCTGTTACTCAGTGAGGTGCAGGTTGTGGGAATCTCGCGCACACCCAGAGGCTACGCCGCCATTGTAGAAGCTACGCCGATTAAGTTGTCATATGTGATCTACCCCGGTGAGCGCTTCTATGATGGGCAGCTCGTAGCTATAGAAGACAACCGGTTGGTCTTTCGTCGTGAAATCGTCCTCACCGATGGGAGACGCGAACGGTCTGTCGAGTTGAAACCCTTACGTCAGGCCAGCCCAGTTGACGCCATGGCCTCCGTAAAGACTGCACCTGCCACCGCTTCTGTTACCGACTCAGAAAGAAAGACTGCAGAAAAACAGCCGGTGACTCTGAAGCCTTGAACTTCTAGCGGGTTTCGCGGCGCTCTCGACGTGACAAGAAACCCATTTCCCAGCGCTCCGGATCACTTCAGGACCACCAGTCCAAAAAAGCCGAAAGCGCAATCTTGACAATAAAAACCTGGGACAATGCCGCTTGTGCGGCGCGCGCTTCAGTTGCCAAAGCAATCGAGCGTAGTGCGTGGCGGTAACGTCCTTCGCGATTCCCCTAAGGAGGGAAAGATGCCCTTTCAGCCTCGAATTTTCATACGTATCGACAGGATTGCGCTCATCCTGCCGTTCTTATTTCTATCCGGCATAACGGCTTTAGCTGGCGTGGAAAACAGAAGCCCTTATCGCGTACCCGCTGAATCGGTCGTCGCGTCGCCGCCAAACTCTTCATCTCAAGGGCAGGAGAAGCCGGCGACCGGAAATGTGATCTCCCCGGCGCCAGACAAGATGACCCAGGGAGATCAGGGCAAACAATACGGACAGCCTGGTTTCGTGGGTGAACCGATCAACTTGAATGTTGTTAATGCCGATATCCGCGACATCCTTAATTACATTACGGAACAGTATGGCGTGAATTTTGTCATCGACTCGTCAGTTGGCGCGGTTTCAGTCACGGTGAATGTCCAGGACGTACCGTGGAATATCGCACTAGAAGCAATTCTCAAGGCCAATCGTTTGGGCATCGAAGTCAACGGAAATATTTTGCGTGTTTCAACTACCGAAGTCCTTGCCAAGGAGGCTGAGACGCAGAAGGTGATCAACGAGTCACGGCTTGATGCTTCCCCGCTTGTTACCGAGTTCATTCGCCTAAATTATGCGCGCGCTTCCGGCACTCTCGCACAAGCAGCCGGTTCCACCGGGGCCTTCTCCGGGGGCTCCACCAACCTCAGCTTTAGCGGCGGAGCCGGCGGCGACGCCACCGGCGGCAGTGGCGATCAGGGTCTGTTGCCAATCATCTCTCGTCGACTCTCGCGGCGGGGCTCAATCGAAGTTGATGGTCGTAGCAACACGCTGATCATCACCGACGTGAAGGAGAACATTGATGCAATCCGCCAATTGGTGGCGATTCTGGATCAGCCGGAGCCGCAAGTCGAAATTGAGACAAGGATCGTCATTGCGCAACGAAACTTTAGTCGCGACCTGGGAGCGCAACTCTCGGCCGCGGTCTTAAATCGAAGCAGAGAAGGCGTGGGTTCCATCTCCACTCTGCCGCAACCGACACGTGGAGGAACCGCGGGTACTGGTGGTACGGGAGGAACGACAGGCACACCAACCACTTCCACCAGTCCTTTCAACGACAATACGGGTAGAGTGTTGGGACCATTCCAACCAACAGGCGGCCTCGGAGCTTCCGCTGCCAACACCATCATCGGATTGACGACCGGTCTGTTTGGTACCGCGCAAATCACCGCCTTGATTTCCGCTGCTGAAACGAGGGGCCAGGCCAAAACTGTCGCTACTCCTCGTGTCACCGCTTTAAACAACCGTCCGGCCCAGATCGAGAGTGGTTCTCAGATTCCCGTCCAGACAACGCAAGCAGCGAGCGGCACCGCGGTTGTGACAACAACCTTTGTGTCTGTGCCTTTACGTCTCTCCATAACGCCACAGATCACAGACGTTGGCACCGTCGTCCTTCGAGTCACCATTGAGAACAACACAATCAACACGGGCATTGCAGTCGGCGGCGTGCCGGGAATCGACACGCAGCGCATGCAGTCAGAGGTCCTGGTACCCGATGGAGGCACCACCGTCATGGGCGGTGTCCTTGCTGATACTGAGGGCGAGACGCGGCAACGCACGCCGGGTCTGGCTTCAATTCCCGTGGTCGGAAACCTCTTCAAACGCAAGATCACAACGCGGTCGAACAGCGAGATTCTGTTCTTCATAACGCCGCACATTTATCGCCCGGACTATCAGGGCCGGCCTCTTCCTGGTGCTGCCAGCACGGGACCACGCACTATCACCATTCCGCAGCCGGTGCCGCTCGGGAATCCTCCCAGCAACACGCCGACTCCAACCCAGTTGCAGCAGCCGACGCAGCAGCAAACTACTCCTGGAACACCACAACTGCTGAGCGCTCCTGCGCCCAACACACCAGCACAGGGTGGCACTACCGCCCGGCCCGGCGCGCTCGGTGGACAGCGACCGTAAGGAATACAGCCATGTTCAAACAGATGCTTGAAACCATAATCGAGCACACCGGTGGCAGTCTTGGTGCGCTGATCATGGGTACTGACGGCATTGCGGTGGAAAAAGTCCTCGGGGAGGCCGGCAAGGACGCAAACCTCGATGTGGCCGCGGCTGAATTTACTTCTCTTGTGCGCAGTGCCCAGCGTGCGGGAAATGATACTGGCCTCGGAAAGCTTCAAGAGCTGGTAGTGTCGCTTGGTGATGCAATATTGATCATGCGATTGCTCAGCCGCGACTACTTCGTGGTCCTGGCGCTTAGTCCTGAAGGCAATCTGGGACGAGGACGGTTCGAGTTGCGCAAGGCGGAACTCGAGATGGCTGGTGAATTCGCGATTTAATCAACGTTCGTATTCTGCATTTACATTATGGAACGACCTCACCGAATATTTATCGGGAGCGTTCTGGCGTTAGTCGTTTGCGCCTCAGCACAAGCTTCGGCGCAGGCGGCCTCGCTTTACGGTAAGGTGGTGGCGGTTGATGAGGGCGATAGCTTTGCTATCTTTAACCTCAACCGCTCCGTCAAAGTTAGACTCATCGGTATCGACGCCCCAGAGAAGGTACAGCCCTACGGAGAAGTTGCCCGGCAACACCTTGCCGACCTCATCCTCGATAGATTCGTCTTAGTTGAGTATTCAGGCCTCAGCGATAACAGCTACATTCTCGGCAAAGTGTTCTTCAAAGACCTAGATGTCGGAATGCAGATGTTGCGGGACGGTGTTGCGTGGTTTGATAAAGCAGCGAGCAACCGGCTGACTGTGGCGGAATCTCAAACTTATTCCGCGTCAGAGGTCGCCGCGAGAAATGAACGGCGCGGTATCTGGCAACAGGAATCGCCGGTCTCGCCCTGGGAATTTAGGGAACAACAGGCTGCCAGAAGGTCAAGTGCGTCTGTCGTACCCTCGGCAGAGAAGCGGCCGGCTGCGGTACGAAATAAGTCGGCCCTTACAAGCAACGACCTGATGCGGGGTTTTGTCGGCTCCAGTCCTGCCACCGCACCCATCGCACGTTCGGTTTCCCCGCCAGGAGAAGATGGATGGCGCAAGCTAGCTCCAGCCGATGAGCATTTTTCTGCATCGGTGCCTACGGCTGGCTTCGAGATCTCCAGGATGTTGCCCGCCGGTGCAGACGACTTCGCCTCTCTCAATGTCTGGTTCTCCGATTATGAAGCAGCGTCCTACCTGGTAATGTGGGCAAAAGGACCCAATCTTAACTACAGCGATTCCTCAGCGATAGATGAAGGAGCGAGGGGACTCGTGAGTGGTTTTAACAAAGGTTTTGACCGGCGCGGCCTTGACCTTCATTTCGAAGCCAGCCGGCAGCGAGACCTGAAGCTCGATGGTTATTCTGGAGCGCAATATCGCGTTTCGGCAGGTGGTGTTCCCGGCGTTGTTCGAGTGTTCTCAAAACAGGTGGGCCAGCTGCGAGAAATGTATCTTATTGCGGTCCTGAACGGGACGGCGGAGAATCCTGCCGTAAACAAGTTTCTGAACTCATTGTCTTTAAGAAGGCCATAAGTCGCTCCATTTCAGGGTAGCCGCACGTAGGGCATTCCGCGCAAAATGATCCGCTGACGACGTGCCACCCGACGCGGGTTGACTTGAGGATTGAAGACAGTGCGCGGATTGGGAATCATGGCCGAAAGAAATGCTGCTTCATTTGCGCTGAGAGAAGAGGCAGATTTGTGAAAGTAGAATTGTGCCGCCGCTTCGGCACCGTAAATTCCATCGCCCCATTCGATAACGTTTAGATAGAGTTCCAGGATACGGCGTTTTGTTAACAACTGCTCGAGGAAGATCGTAAGCAGCGCCTCTTGTCCTTTGCGAATGAAGGAGCGCTGCGATGAGAGATAAAGATTCTTCGCGAGTTGTTGGCTTATTGTTGACGCGCCGCGTTTGAATTCCGGAAGATTTGGCAGCCAGTCGTCGTCCTCGCCTTCCTCTTTTGCCTCCCGTGCAGCCTCGCGCTGGGCTTGTTCCCATGCCTTCTGAATGGCTTGATAATCGAAGCCATGGTGTGTCACGAAATTAGTGTCTTCACCGGCAATTACGGCTCGCTGAAGGTTTGGGGAAATACGGTCAAGCGGTAACCACATCTGTGCTCGGCGCCCACGTTTCTGGCGCGCTTCCGCTTCTTGCGATCTGGTTTCAATCAGTGACGTTGTACCCGGATTGTGCGACTTCAGACGCGCTACGCGTGCCAGCATGATCGCTTCATAGCCAATTAGCCCGACCAGAATGCCCAACAACACGAGAAACGTTATCTTTAACATTGTTCGCATCTTCTGATTCCGTGGCAAGGATGCCCCCAAAGGTATGCATCAGATAGTAACCCAGATGCTCAACTCCTTGGAGTGGGGAGACTCACCGCTTTCCAATGTGACAACGCCTACCAAAAAGGCGGTGACAAGTCTCCGCACTCCAAGGAGTTGAGCTGTCTCATCCAGGACGCCAACCAACATTTGCCACTGATTGACACTCCACTGCGGCGCAAGTTAATCTGTTATCCCGTGAAACAAACGGGTATTGACCACCAAACAGTACTCCCATCAACCGCAATAGCTATCATTCCGGCGCGTTTTGATTCTACTCGTTTGCCTGGAAAAGCCCTGCTGGACATAGCAGGAACACCCATGATCTGCCGCGTCGTAGAACGTGTTCTCGCGGCTCGTAATGTCTCGCGAGTGATTGTTGCAACTGACGATCGCCGCATCTTTGGGGTGGTTTCCGCCACCGGATATGAAGCAATCATGACGCGTGGCGATCATCGGACCGGGACAGATCGTCTGGCAGAAGTAGTAGAGCAAATGGATGATGCTGAGATTATTGTCAACGTTCAGGGCGATGAGCCCTTGATTGCCCCTGAAACGATAGAGCGAGCAGTTGAAGCGTTGATGCAGGATCCTGACGTCGGGATCGTTACGACATGGGAACCAATGGAAACCGCAGAAGAGGTGCTTAGCCCAGACATAGTCAAGGTTGTGGTAGACAATAAGAAGACAGCAATCTACTTTTCTCGTCTGCCTGTACCCTATCCTCGCGACGCCGTGCGAAAACACGGTGATATCAGTGCAGCGCTCACACGCGAACCCGACTTGCTCAGGCGGTTTAAGAAACATACCGGCCTTTACGTTTACCGTCGTGATGTGCTGCTCCAGTTCAGCCAGTGGTCACCGTCTGAACTGGAATGCGAGGAATCACTGGAGCAGTTGCGGGCCCTCGAACATAATGTAAGGATTAAGGCTATCAAGGCAAGCACGCGTTCGATTGGCGTGGACACGAGTGAGGACTTAGCACGAGTACGTAGTATCGTTGAAGAGATGGGTCTCGACACTAGTACGCCAATTCCGATTTCGAAGTAAATGCTTAACGACATCATAGGCCTCGGCATTGTGGCATTTGTTCTGGTATGTGCTTTGTTTGGGCTGGCCCGATTGACCAGGCCCTACGAAGTTACTCCGGAGGAATTTGAGAAAAGAGCACACGAAGTCCCCAGCCTGTTGAGTGCGGGATTAACCGGACTTCAAAAGCTTCTGGATCCGGCTGCTGGTAAGGCGATGGAAGTTCAGGAAGACTTTAAGCAAGGGTACTACGACGGCCAACAGGAATCGGGTGATGGCCCAGAGGCCGGTGATGCAGAAGGCAATCTAGCAGATGCGGATCGAAGAACTTAGCAAAGTGAAAGGACTGGTGATGCCCAAATACATCTTCGTTACTGGTGGGGTGGTTTCGAGTTTGGGAAAAGGTCTGGCGTCGTCGTCGATCGGTTGTCTACTCGAGGCGCGCGGTTTGCGAGTTGCTCTCATAAAACTCGACCCTTACATAAACGTTGACCCGGGAACGATGTCGCCATTTCAACATGGTGAAGTGTTCGTCACAGATGATGGCGCGGAAACTGACTTGGATCTGGGTCACTACGAGCGATTCACTCATGCGCATCTGTCCCAGGCTAATAACTGGACCACGGGCCGCATCTATCTTTCGGTGATTGAAAAGGAGCGGCGGGGCGATTACCTGGGTAAAACTATTCAGGTGATCCCACACGTCACAAACGAGATCAAGGAAGCTGTTCGCGCGGTGGCGGAAGACGATAATCCTGATGTTGTGATTGTTGAGATTGGCGGCACCGTTGGTGATATTGAGTCGCTACCCTTTCTTGAGGCGATCCGGCAGATGGGAAATGAAGAGGGGCCCGGCAATGCACTCTTTATTCATGTCACACTCGTTCCTTTTATTGCCGCAGCGGGCGAGCTGAAAACTAAACCCACCCAGCATTCTGTGCGCGATCTGAGGGAAATTGGTATCGCCCCTGACATATTGCTCTGTCGTTCGGAGCGGCCGCTTTCGCGCGATCTCCGATCCAAGATTGCCTTGTTCTGCAACGTGAAAGAATCAGCGGTAATAAGCGCTCAGGACGTAGACACGATTTATGACGTGCCGCTGGCTTTTCATGAACAGGGATTGGATGAGCTAATTGTCGCGCAGCTGGGTTTTGGCGTGCGCGCGTCGCATTCGGATCTGAGCGAGTGGCGCAAGCTCGTCGCCACCATACGCGAGCCTTCCGGAGGACAGACCTCAATCGCCATTGTCGGTAAGTACGTTGAGCTTGAAGATTCCTATAAATCTTTGCGCGAAGCCCTTACTCATGGTGGTGTGGCAAACAACCTGCGTGTGGACGTGAAGTGGATTGAGTCAGAAGACTTGATGGATGGTGATGATTACGAATCCCGTTTACGTGATTTCGATGCGATCCTCGTTCCTGGTGGTTTTGGAAAACGGGGCGTAGCTGGCATGATTCGCGCGATCTCTTACGCGAGAAAAACTCGCACCCCTTACTTCGGCATCTGCCTGGGGATGCAGACTGCTTGCATCGAGTATGCGCGCAACGTGTGTGGGCTGAAAGATGCCGATTCGACCGAGTTTAATCTCGAAACTCCCTATCCAATCATCTTCAAACTCCGAGATCTCGTCGACGTGGATGAGCTGGGAGGCACAATGCGCCTGGGCGCCTGGCCCTGCAACCTGGCAGCCGGCTCTTTGGCGAGGCAGGTATATGACGGCGCCGAAGAGATCAGCGAGCGACATCGGCACCGCTATGAATTCAATCCGGAGTTTCGCGAAACACTTGAAGACGCAGGATTAATCTTCAGTGGTGTCTCACCGGACGGAAAGTTCGTTGAGATTGTTGAACTCTCTCGTGACGCTCACCCTTGGTTCTTAGGTTGCCAGTTTCATCCTGAATACAAGTCGAAACCTCTCCGCGCCCATCCGCTTTTTGCCTCCTTCGTGCGCGCCGCTTTTGAGAACCGCCTCCATAACGAGACCGCAATGGATAAAAACAGTGAGCCGGACTTGGTAATACACGAACGGGCAACAGTTAGCAGCGCCGATTAGGTCCAGCAAGTGCATCCCCGAACGTTTTACGCGATAATCCCTTGAGGTTCGCTCTCCCTCTGAAGCTCTTAATGTTGCATTGTCCCACCTGTGGAAGAAACTACATGCCTGGGATCGAAGTGTGCCCAGAGGACCACACGCCCCTCGAGGCTGACCCGACCGTAGTTGCAACTCACGCTGATCCACTACTGGGCCAGACCCTGGATGGCAAGTACCGCATCGAGGCGCGTCTGGGAGCGGGTGGCATGGGCACTGTTTATCGCGCCCTTCATCTGCTCATTGACCGACCCGTGGCGGTAAAGGTTCTCAACCAGCGCTTTGTTGAAGATGAAGCTGCCCAGGCCCGTTTTCGCCGTGAGGCTAAAGCCACTGGAAGACTGCAGCATGCCAATGCTGTTACGGTAACTGACTTCGGGCACACCTCCGACGGATACGTTTACATCGTGATGGAGTTGTTGGAGGGACAAACTCTGCGTGACGTGCTTGCTCGGGAGGCTCCGTTGGAGACTGCGCGCGCAGTTTCCATGATGTTGCAGGCGTCCGCTGCGGTCGCTGCTGCACACGAGGCGGGCATAATTCACCGCGATCTGAAGCCGGCCAACATCTTTATTGTGCAACGAGCGGACGTGCCGTCGGTGGTTAAAGTACTTGATTTCGGAATTGCCAAACTCGCGAGTGAATCGTTCGATGAAGGCGATAAGGAAACGCTGACCGCAGTGGGCGCAATGATTGGCACCCCCCGCTACATGTCTCCTGAGCAATGCAACGGGGCTGAGTTGACACCGGCGGCTGATGTTTACAGTCTGGGCGTTATTCTCTACGAGATGCTCACCGGTACTGTGCCGTTCAGCGGTGCCACGCCACTGGCCATCGCCATAAAGCACTCTGCTGAGTTGCCACGCGATCCTCGTGACATTACGGCTGCGATTCCTGCGGAGCTGGCCCGACTAGTGTTGCATGCACTTGAAAAGCGACCGGAAGATCGTCCACAGAATGCCTCGGAATTTCACCATAAATTGTTGCAAATTGCCGACCGGCTGGGACTCGAGCATGCACAGATGGTCGCAGCGCCTGACTTGGAGAAATTGCGGGATATTGGAACAGAATCACCATCGGGCAGATTGATAATCGATTTAGCTCGTTTACGCGAGTCTCGTGCCGTGACGAATCCAGGAGCCAGCGATCTAACGGTAGTGAGTGACGCTGGATCACGCGCGGTCCCGGAAAGTGAACCACTTAACACTGGAGCCACCTCGGCCGCGGCTTTCCCTCGCATTAGTGTTACCTTTGGCTCAGATCCGCGAATCAAGAGATCGTGGGCTCTGTTGGCTGGTTTGGTCGGGCTGGCTCTAGTGGTCGGCGCGACATTTTTTGCGGTTCGTTCCAGGGGCACAGTGCCTGCTCCAACCTTGGCAGTAGCAGCGAGTCCCTCGCCAACCCTGGAACCATCGCCATCGCCCTCGCCGGTTCCATCCGCTAAACCGGAGCAGCAGAAACCGAAGCCAGAAAATGCCAACAAGAAGAAGGACACGAAGGTCGGTTCGATTTTGAAGAAGGCCGGGCGTATATTGAAAAAACCCTTCTAGTAATGCAAAGAGACTTCCATGCCCCAGAAATCCTTTAAGACCGGCAATGCCACTTTTGGAGATGGTCGGCTGACCATTATCGCTGGCCCCTGTGTCATCGAATCCGAGGAACATGCTTTGATGATGGCGCGTGAGTGCACTGCGCGAGCGCGGGCGGCGGGTTTGGATTTTGTCTACAAATCCTCTTTCGACAAAGCGAACCGTTCTTCGATTAACAGTTTTCGTGGCCTGGGGATGGATGCCGGGTTGGACATACTGCGCCGCGTCAAAAAAGAGGTCGGAGTGCCAGTGCTGACCGATGTTCACGAAGTATCGCAAGTAGCCGCGGTGGCGGAAGTAGCCGACATCTTGCAGATACCAGCGTTTCTGTCCCGGCAGACTGATCTCGTTTTGGAGTCAGCTCGTTCAGGACGAGCACTCAACATAAAGAAAGGACAGTTCCTCGCGCCTTCTGATGCGCGGAATATTGTGGAAAAAGCGCGCGCCGCCGGCTGCGATCGAATAATGCTGACCGAGCGAGGGGTGAGTTTTGGTTATCACAATCTGGTAGTAGACATGCGATCCTTTCCGATCATGCGTGACTTTGGTGTTCCCATTGTTTTTGATGTGACCCACTCGTTGCAGTTGCCGGGTGGCCTGGGGCATGCAACGGGCGGCCAATCCGAATACATCGAACCCCTTGCCCGGGCCGGCGTTGCCTGTGGAGTTGACGCGGTGTTTATGGAGGTGCACGAATGTCCAGCGCGCGCGCCGTCGGATGGACCAAACGCGTTGCCGCTCGAACGAATGCAGCCGCTTCTATACATGCTGCGCGATATTCAGAACCTGGTGGGTAATCAGTCGACTCACCATGGGTAGATTTGGAACGGTTTGGTTGGTATTTCATCCCTGCGGGATCATTCCAACGGTCGACGATCCACGAAATCACACGAGATAATACCGAGTTGCTGGTAAAAAGTTCGTGTGATTTCGTGGATCGTATTTGCGCTGTCTGGCCTGCAATATTGTCTGGTAGTGTCCCGGGGCTTTTTCCGGCCGGCGCCTTGCAGTTAACATTCACTCATATGAAGAACGCTTGGCTTAGTATCCTTCTTGGCTTAATCGCCTATTCTATTCAGCCAGGCCTGTCAGCCCAGGAAGACGCGCGGGCAGCCTGGCAGATCACGAACTTCGACATCTCAGTCGATATTCAGCAAGGAGCACGCGCCCTTTCCAATGTCGCTGTGCTTACTGCCAAGAATGTTGGCAGCGCTCCGGGCTCAACTCCTACGTTTCGGATTAATTCCAAAGCTGTTGTCAAAGGCGTGTCGGTAAGCGGAAGTAACGCTCTCTTTCGCACAATCGCTGAGTCTACAGGAAACCTCCAGAGGGTAACCGTTACCCTTCCGTCGCCTGTTTCGCCGGGGGCAAGTGCGCTCGTTAGAATTAACTACACGCTTCCCGTGGAGAGCAACACGGGCCTTTCGGCAATCTCCCCTATCGAATCGCAGGTTCTCCCTCTCTCATTCTGGTATCCGGCTCTGAATACTCCGTTCACAATAAAGGCGGCAGACACCGCTCCTTTTCGTCTGACCGTAAATGGAGCCGGCGTGGTCAGCTCCGGGGTTGAAAGGGCCGCGGGCGTGTATGAGCAATCATTAAATGGGCAGCCGTTCTTTGTGCAGGGGGAGTGGGAGCGAGTAGAAGGCGCCGGAGAAGGTAAGGGAATCACGGCCCTACTACCCAAAGGCATGTCGGCTGAGGAACGAAAGCAGGCGGAGGCGATTATTGGAGTTGCTGCCAACGCGCGTGTGTTCTTCGGCGGCTTGGTGGGGGCACCGCCCGACGTTCCGGTACGGCTGGTAGCGGTCAGGCGCGGCGCTGGTTTCAGCGACACCGGCACAGTGCTGGTTGAGACTGCGGTGTTTCGCAGACCAAAGCTTGACGCCGGCTCTGTCCTCCTGGTTTCGGAGGCGATGGCCCGGCTTTGGATCGGCGGTCAGACAGCAATACGCAGCGACGGCGGTGGCGTGTTGCGTGATGGCCTTACGCGGTTTCTGGCAACTCTTTTTATCGAGAAGCAGTTTGGACGCGAGGCGTCCCAGGCAGAACTACTGCGTGAGCGCTTGGCTTACGCTGGCGTTGCCAGACGTGACGGCCCACTCGCGCGCACGACCCAGCTTGATGACACGTATTTCAGCTCAGTGCCTAACAAGGGGGCAATGGTTTGGCGGCTAATCGATAAGCGACTCGGTCACGATCGATTCATCAGCACGCTACGTGATCTACTGCAGTCAGGGAAAGACAATTCCAGTGAACTTAGTCTGGCTGCCTTCCGAGCGACTCTCGCGCAGGCTGGAGGAGAACCGATAAAAACTCTGCTGGACCAGCAATTGGACCAGGTTACCGACATGGATTTGATGATTGGCATGCCGCAGCAAAGAGGTGCTGTTTGGGTTTCTGCGTTGCGCAATTTAGGCTCGACGGATGCGCAAGTTATGGTTCGGGCCACATCCGATCGGGGCGAGCAGGTCTCGACGGAGGCAACTGTTAATGGGAAGAATTTTGGCGAGGCCACATTTCAAACCACGGCTCGCCTTATTCGTGCCGAGATCGATCCTGAGAAAATCTATCCTCAGTTGGACTATTCGAACGACGTTGCGCCTCGAATTCGGAATATTCCGGATGCCTTAGCAGAAGCATCGCGCCTCTTTGGGGCGCAGGACTATGCCAAAGCAGAAGCAGTCGCTAAAGAGATATTGGTCACGACGCCGCAAACGGTTGAAGCACGAACGACTTTAGCTCGCGCTCTACTGGGCCAGAACAGAGTGGATGAAGCCGAAAAGCTTTTTCGCGCAGCTCTCGATGAACCGCTGCCCACTTCCGCGGCGATGGCGTGGGCTAGTATTGGACTTGGCGAGATCGCCATGAGGAGAGGCCAGCCCGCTGAAGCTGCCAGGCGCTTCAATGATGCTGTCCGCACTGATGCCGAGTACGCTTCCTCTCTTGCCGCGCGTGCCGGAAGAATCAGAGCGGAATCTGCAAGCAACGGTGCCCCACCAATAGACGAGTCAGTGCGCGCCTTCATCGCCCAACTCGATCAGGCAATCACTGGAGGCAAAAAAGCGGAATTAGAGGCCCGTGTAGTTCCAGGTGAGTTGGTAAGGTTTGTGGGCGGAATTGTTGGTACTCAGCCGGAGCTCTGGCAAACTCGCGTCTTCCGAACCGAGATGTTAACAGCGAATCTGGCGGCGGCCGACGTCAGCATTAACGCAAAAGAGTTGGGTAGAGAACAGTCGGGAACTGCGGTCTTGGTTCTTTCGCGGGCAGGCAACAGTTGGAAGCTGGCAGGAATCGAGCTATTTGAGGTTAGATAGTGGTCCGTTGTCGGTGGTCCATGGTCCGTAGTCAGTGATTGTAGGTAAGATTTTCCATATATCATTTGCCATTTTTCATCTGTCATTATTCTCTAACACTTGTGTTAGATTGATTGATTCTGATTGAACCGAACTTGAATCCAATCAAACATCACGGCAGTAAATGAAAATGAAAAATGATGAATGTGAAATGATATATGGCAAATGGTTCTGAGATCGAAAACCGGGCCTCCCGCATCAAACTTCTTCTGATGGACTGCGACGGCGTGCTTACTGACGCGCGCCTTTGGTTGCTCGATGGCAGGGATGAACAGAAGTGTTTTAGTGCGCGCGACGGCCTGGGTATCGAGTTGTTGCATCGGGCGGGACTAAGGTCGGGAATAATTTCTGGCAGAAGCTCGGCGGCAGTTGAACGACGAGCGCGGGAATTGGGAATGGGGTTCATACGGCAGGGAAGTGAAAACAAGATCAAAAGCTT
This sequence comes from Pyrinomonadaceae bacterium, assembly GCA_035283325.1. GTDB lineage: Bacteria > Acidobacteriota > Blastocatellia > Pyrinomonadales > Pyrinomonadaceae > PSRF01. The sequence goes on from DATEUF010000185.1 coordinate 26,826, forward strand.
TGAAGAGGTACTAATTGACGCTGGCGTTAGCTCCAATGAGGTGGCCTTTATTGGCGATGATTTAAACGACGTTCCGCTAATGAGACGATCTGGATTTGCGGTAGCTGTCGCCGATGCTGCAGAAGAAACCCGCTCCTGTGCGCATTATGTGACTCGCAGTCGCGGTGGCTACGGGGCCGTACGCGAGACGATTGAATTGATCCTGAAAGCGCAAGGATTGTGGAGGGGAGTGGTAAGAAAGTACGAAGAAGGATGAAGGACAAAGGCAGCACAAGGGAACAGGGGAAACAGGGGAACAGGGAAACAGGGGAACAGGGAAACAGGGGAACAGGGGAACAGGGAAACAGGGGCAACAGGGGAACAGGGAAACAGGCGAAAAGGCCAAGCATTAGGAACGAGAGGTAACCTGACGCTACCCATTTGACAGCTCGGCAGCCGCTTCATTACTCTTCGCATTGGATCAGATCTTTTCTTTCATCCTTCATCCTTCCGCCTTCATCCTTTTCCGTGAGCGGGTGTGGCGCAATGGTAGCGCATTAGCTTCCCAAGCTAAGGGTTGCGGGTTCGAGTCCCGTCGCCCGCTCCAGTTTTCAAACTGCTATCCCTTTTCGTTCAGCAGTATCCACCTTTGCAATTTGTTCTTCGAAGCCAAGTTGTGGGGAGTTGCGGGGAACTTCGTCCCCGCAAGTTCTCTGTGTGCTCCGTGTCTTCGTGGTTAAAGGCTTTGCCTGCAGACTCACCACTGAGACACTGAGAACACTGAGCTAAGAGCCTCCTCAGTTACTTCCTGGCTCTGTCTGATCGGCGTGAATCCGCGTTTATCTGCCGAAACGAGTAACTTCTGAGAGTGGACAAGAACGGTCCTATGTTCCCGTCAAGGAGATTACCAAGAAGTTAAAGGGATACACTGCCCGAGAAGCTAACCGTATACTTGGACGTACCGGTCAGCACTTCTGGCAGGAGGAATCGTTTGATCATTGGCCACGCGACGAGGACGAGTTCTTTCGCATTATTGCTTACATAAAGAATAATCCGGTCAAAGCTGGTTTGGTCACGCGTCCGGAAGATTGGCGGTGGTCCTCTGCCGCCGAGCGAAGGCGACGTGGTTGGACCAAGATCCAGGCACTGACGTAACCGAAAAGTAGCACATAGAAAAGTAGCACAGACTTTAGTCTGTGAAGGCGCCATGCATCAGCGCTCCGGCGATAACGATGGCCCAACGCCAATCACAGACTAAAGTCTGTGCTGAGTATGCTGTGTACCTTCCAGTGCCCTTGAAAACCCTGACCAGCGAAACCTGATTCGACTTCGTCCATTTCCGCTTACAGGCCCAGTCAACTAAGGCTCAGCGAACCTTGATATTTCCTATCTCGAGCGTGCCTTCCGCGTCGTACTCGTTGTTGATGCGGATCCGGAACGTGTCGGTTGAACCCGGCTCGCCGTTATCGACGACGTCAACCACGCAGTCGAAGCCGGAGGTCTTGTTGATGCGACAAGGGCCGCTGAAAGTCGCCTGGTTGCCGGTAACCACAAGCGAGGTGATTTCCGTGATATCGACTTTCAACCTGTTTGCCCTGTCGTGGTACTCAAGGTGTCCTGAGCTACCTTGGGCCGAACTCTCGACGCTAAATCCAAAACTCGCCTTCATACCGGAGAATTGGAAAGAGCCGTAGCCAGAGGCGCTATGAGCCGTTGGCCCAGTCGGTAATGTAACGACCACAAACATCTCTTCAGTCGCACTCCCGCCGTCGTTGTCCCTGACGGTGAGCGTCGCCCGATAAATTCCCGGCGACCCGTAGGAATGGAAGGTCACGGCCCCGGTTGTCGACTGGATAGCCCCGTCACCGAACGACCAGAAATAATTGACTATCTCTGGCGCCGGGCCTTCCGTGTCGTTATCGTGCGATGCCGACCCGTCGAAGAAGACCGGCTGTCCAACGTTCGCGGGATTGGGTGTGGCAGTAAAACTCGCCGTGGGTTCGGCCGTCAGCGGCGCGGCGGCGACTGTGATCAGGCGGACGCGGGAAAGTGTGCCCGCGGTCGGACTGTCGGCGCAGTTTCCGAAGAGTCCGGCAACCCGGTAACCGTAAATTCCACCGGAACGCCCGCTGACGTCGAACTGGCCCGTAGACCCGTCGACGCCCCCGACCGTCGAGAAAACTCCCGTCCGGATCTGGATGTCGTCGATGAACCAGCCGGGTTGAATGGGGAACGACACTAGGAAGTCGCTCGCCAATCGGAAGCGGATCGTCACCGACTTGCCAGCAAAGCCGGAAAGGTCGATTGAACGCACCCCGTGGAATATGCCGGTGTAGGTCGCGAGCGTCTGGAAGCGGCCTCCATCCACGCTTGCCTCGACGAAGCCGTAATCGAAACGCTCCTCGATTTCTTCGTACGACGCGAAGGTCAGGACCGCCGCGCGGTTGGCCGGAATCACGACTGCGGATTTCATCGTGAGAACCGTATCCACCCCGTCAGTGTAGGGAAGCCAATACCCGGTCGTCGCCGTGCCCGGATGTGGCCCCGAGGTCCATGCTGAGTCTCCCTGCCATGTCGAATTGGAGCCAACTATGAGCGGCTCTCCCGCGTCGTCGTGGAAAGCTTGCAAAACGAGGCGGCTCTCGTCGACGCGCAAGCCACATGGCTGCTCGGTCGGCGGCGCCGAATAGGTCCAGTTTACTGAGTACGCGCCGTCGTGGTCTACCCCCTCAGACTGATCGGGCTCGGGATCGTCCGCGATTGGCCGTTGCTTCGGCACCGCCGGAGAGGCAGCTGCCTTCTCGATGGCGAAGCTGTCGCGGACGACGCCCCGTGTGTCGATGAACTGACCGTCAAGCCTTGGGCCTGAAACGTCCAGGACGAGCGAGCCGAGGGCGGGGAAGCCCGTTACCATAACAGGGTGATTGAAGAATGGTCCGAATCCAGGCTGTCCGCCAGTTCCGACCACCGCATGGATCGTCCCGGCATTGCCATCCAACGTCACATCGTCAGGCCGAAAGTAAGCGCGGTCACCAATGGCTCGGCCATCTCCCGGATCCTTCTTCATCGCCTCGCTCAGAGTGTCGGAAGTTCCGTCATGGCCATCGAGCAGAAAAGATCTCTCGTAGGAGTGGCTGTGTCCGGTGAGCACCAGATCCACTCCAAACTCTTCAATGATGGGCATCGCGTTCTCGCGCATCTCCATCATCCGGCCGCCCGAGTCAGCAGCGTTGTCTGAGTCGTGCGAGCCCTTGCTGTACGGAGGATGGTGAAACATGACGATGGTCCAGTCCTGCGTGTTGCCGCTCAGATCCTCGCGCAGCCAGGTTAGCATCCGGTCGGAGGTTCCGCGCGGGGTGTCGTCGGAGTCGAGGGACACGAAGTGGATGTTGGCGTAGTCGAATGAATAGTAGGCCTCCGTACCCGAGGCGGCCCCGCCAGCCTCGCCCTTTGTCGGGAAGGTAAAGGCATCGTAATAGGGGCCGCTTTGGGAAGGCGAATCCGAGGAGAACGCTTCGTGGTTGCCGAATGTAGACCAGAGCACGGTGCTCTTGAGCAGCGAGGGATACATGTCGAATACGGCAGCCTGGTACTCTGCGTCGGTGCCATTGAAGTAGGCGTTGTCGCCAAGCATCAGCCAGACATTCGTCCGGCGGCCTCCCGCGAAGTTCAGGTATGCGTCCCTAACCGCCCGCTGCGAGTCGTCGGCGAAACCGGCGTCCCCAAAAGCCCAAATACGAACGGGGGAAGAGGTACCGACAGGTGGAGCCGTCTCGAAGCAGTGTGCGTCGTCGCCTCCGGAGAGAACCTGGCTGGAGGAACCGACGGAGTAGCAATAGCGTGTGCTTGGGGAGAGGCCGGATAGAACTACTTCATGTTCGGTGGTGGGCGCCGGGTCAAGGGAGCTCGAACTTAGAGCATCAGGGGCTGGTCCGTACCGCACCTGGCTATCGGCTGGGATATCGGTTCGCCACCGGACGACGATGCTCGTGGGCGTACCCGACTGGAGATAAGGCCCACGAACGAGAGAGGCCGCAGACTGCGTGTGGCCCACCCGGCCGGTGAGAGCCATAAAAAAGGCAACCGCAAAAAGTGAGAAAACCCGAAGTTTTGTATTCATCTCTTCTCCTTATTCGGCCTTACAGTTGCGACAAAATCACGGGCAGACAGCGCTGCCGGGCTCAGTTCGAACACCTGTTTTCACAGGTAGAGCGTATTCAAAGCGGTTGAGAAATTCTTGAGGATGGGAAACCGCGCGGTTGAGAAATTCTTGAGGATGGAAATCGAGATTGAGACCGGGCTTCAAACCATTGCCGATTGCCAATTTTGGTCTTTTGTTCTGGGGAGCTTGGTCTTCGGTCTTGGTTTATCTGACTTTTACAGGGAACTGTGGTGAAGACGAAGCGAATTGGCAATTGGCAATTGGAAATGGCAAATGTCTTGGTTGCTAAAACACGGTTTTCTTCCGATACTCCAGATCGCCATCGACCATCTCGCGTCCCAGGCTCCGGAACGAACAGTTGTAAGTCGAGCCAAGCCGCTCCTTCACCTTAGTACTATTGCCCAACCCAGAATACTTCGCTTAGTGAGTTGCTTTCGACAAGTCATAGCTGCTCTCGCCGGCTTATTGGCTTCTCTTACTTAGAATGCCGGTTGCGACGATGTCGTCCCCGGCGTCCTCCTGTTTAGACGGAGCCCTTTGGCTGTCTCGACGCCGGTTAGGTCCAAATGAATAGACGATCACCTGGTGCTCCTCATCGCTTAGCTTCTTCACAGATAACCAGTAAGCTGTACCCCAAGGGTCAATCCCGTAGTCGCTTCGAACTTTAAGATTTCGCGCGGCTGCGCCCTCACAATGCGCTCCAGCGAACTCAAGAATGCGCTCGCGGTTCAGATATCCTTCCTCTAATGCTGTCCAGATTCTCACGTGCACCGACGAGGACCGCCACAGTTTCTTCGTTGCTGCCTCCCGAGAGATCACATCGTTGAGTAAACTCTCTGTCTCGGCCCTCGCACATGGCAATCGAGCAACATCTCGACCGCGTTCAAGCGCGCCGCCTATCCCAATCATCGCGAAGCCAAAGACGACCGCCAGCAGGAGATTGATCCAAAGCATTTTCGGCCGCAGCCTCACTGCAACTAGGAACAAACTTCCGGCGAGCAACTCGACCCACTCACCTGTCAACTTAAATGGGTACCAAAGCATTAGCACTATGGCCGCGATGAACCAGGGCATGATCTGGATGGGTGGAACACTCGCGCCGACGAGCGTCATCACTCTCTCCGGCCTTTTGAGACGTGACAGCAGCGGTAAAAGCACCCCATAACCGGCGAGCGCGATCATGAAGATCCATTTGGGCTTGAAGAATGACCCGGGCAGATTGTGGATGTTTGCTTCCTGTTGGAAATTATGAGCCAAAAAGTATTCCGGCGGGTAGAACCCCAGCAGTCGCTGACCCCAGCTTATCTCTTCGCCAGCGATGAATAGGCAGAAGAGGGCCACCAGCCCGTCAAAGATGCGACGATGGCGAATGGAATTGCGCAGGCCGATCACGCCGGCCGCGAGAAAAAGCCACACCGTGGTCCATTCAACGGGGCGATCCTCCTGCATAAGCATCTGATAATGATCGGGCGCGAAGTACCCGATGAGCAGCATGGTGGCGATCCAGGCTGCTGCCAGCAGGTGAAACGGAGCGGGGACAAGCTGGTCGCGTGCTTGATCGCTGTCGACACGGGCACGGCTCTGTGATCTTGGCGCCGCTCCTACGCCTACACAACCGCTCCGCCTAACGTGGTTTGTTTTCTCTCCAGATTTGCGACTTTCATCTGATCGTAGCACAGACTTTAGTCTGTGTCTGGAGTTTGGACATTTCGCATGTGACCGTAGCAGAGACTTTAGTCTGTGTCCGCGAATCAAACTGACGCAATCTTCAATCTGTGTTAATCTGCGTCTGTTAAACTTACACGAGACTTCCGTCGCCTCACATACACGATGAAGGATGGATCCAAGACTTCCTATCGTAGAAATCTACCTCACTGGCATCCGCCCGGAGCGGTTATCTTCCTTACCTGTCGGTTGCATGGTTCGCTGCCACAAGAAGCCATCCGGAATATCAGCGGCATGCAGCGGTTGCTGCAGCGTGAGATTGCCAGGACAACCGAGCCCGTCGAAGAAGTTAAACTTCGCCATAACAAGAAGTTGTTTGCAATGCTTGACAGGAGCTAACCGTATCCTTGGACGTACCGGTCAGCACTTCTGGCAGGAGGAATCGTTTGATCGTTGGTCACGCGACGAGGACGAGTTCTTTCGCATCATTGCTTACATAGAGAATAATCCGGTCAAAGCTGGTTTGGTCACACGTGCGGAAGATTGGCAGTGGTCCTCAGCCGCCGAGCGAAAGCGTCGTGGTTGGACCAAGATCCAGGCACTGACGTGACCGAAAAGTAGCACATAGAAAAGTAGCACAGACTTCAGTCTGTGGAAGCGCTCTGGCGATGAAGATGACCCAACTCGAATCACAGACTAAAGTCTGTGCTACCTTTTTGGAAGCGCTCCTGCAGCAGCGCTCCGGCGATGAAGATGACCCAACTACAATCACAGACTAAAGTCTGTGCTACTTGAGCTGTGTTACTTAGAGAAAAGGGCGCAGGGTGTTGCAACCCTGCGCCTCATCTGATCGTACTGAATCAGCAAATCTAAAGAGTGTGTTACTTACAAATCACAGACTAAAGTCTGTGCTACCTTTTTGGAAGCGCTCCATGATCAAACGATTCTTCCTGCCAGAAGTGCTGACCGGTACGTCCAAGTATGCGGTTAGCTTCTCAGGCAGTGTACCCCTTCAACTTCTTGGTAATCTCTTTGATTCCGGATGGCTGTGCAGCAGGCGCTCCGGCGATGAGATGGGCCAACGCCAACGCCAATCACAGACTAAAGTCTGCGCCACTTTGTGGAAGCGCTCCTGCAGCGTCGCCTGCCGGGAGGGACCGCTGAAGCTGCGCAGGATCATGTCCAGCACCAGCGGCCTCCACACGTCGCCAAGTCCTTTAACAAGTGCACTTCATCAATGTGGCGATCGGCTGAGAGCCTGTTACTGTGAGCGCGGCCGTCCAACGCGTGAAACCGGGGGGTTAACTACCGGCGTATGGTGCGTATCAGTGTTTCGCGCTCGCTGTACACGAAGCTTGGAGAGATGCCGAACACGTCAGTCGTGCCCGATTCGCCGAAGCCGATTAGCTTTGACGGTAAGTCCACAGTTTGCCGCGTCGATTTCAGCGTCTTGATTCAGCAATAAGGAAGGGCCCGCGGGAGCGGGCCCTTCTCTGTTTTGGTCTCGACGAGTTTCTCGAGCCCGGCTAGTGGATCTGCACGTTACCAGCACGGAGCGTCTGCGAGCCGGAGTCATAGCCGTTCAGCGTGATCCGGTACTTGTCGGACGTTCCAGGTTCGCCCATATCCACCACATCTATCTGGTAGTTGAACACGCCTGAGCCATCAATGGTCGCTTGGCCAAAGATGCTCGCCATCGTGCGTAACTCATTACAAGTTACGGACTGCACATTGATAGAGTGTACGTTCATGGATTGTTCGGGCCCGAGGTCGTGGTACTCCTCCTGCCCGCTGGCACCCCCAGTGGCGAGGCCCGTGGCATTGCCGCCAAAGCTGGCAGGGTCACCGTTCATTGCCGTGATCATACCACCGTTGGTGATCTTGACCTCGCAGCCCGCCGTGCTCGGCGGCACCCACATCTTCGACGCCGTGTCACCCGGCTCACCGTTGTCCTGGACGCCGTTCTTGTTCAGGTCAGCGTAGGCGCTGATCGTGTCGTTGCCCACGTTTGTGCCCGTATAGCAGAACGTTCTCTGGCCGCTGTTGTTCGTGTTGCCTGAGCTGCTTGCCGTGTTGGCTCCAGTGACCGAGAAGCGGATGGTGGCGTTCTTAATCGGACTCCCCGACCCGTTGACGAGCGTCGCGGTCACGCAGTGCTGTGTGCCGACGGGGTTCGAGGCTGTCTGCGGTGAGAGCGTCAGCGTCGCCCCGTTGGTGACGGTGCCGCTGCTCCCGAAGACCTGGAGCTCGGCGGCCCGCACCTCCGTGTCCCGGAACAGCAGGACGGCGCCGGTCGGGTCGCCGCCCGGGTCGGTCCCCGTGTTGCGGCAGTCGGTCGGGTTCAGCGGGTCGTTGTCCTGGACGCCCTGGAACCGCGTCTGGCCGGTGCACTGGTTCGTGAGCACGACCAGCCGCACGTGCGTGGCGGAGACCGGGGCGCTCGTCAGGGCGAACGACCGCAGGAGCATCTCCGGCAGCACGGGCCGCGGGGGCATGCCCGGGAAGGCGTCGGCCGGGCTCGTCAGCCGCTTCGTGAAGTTCGCCGGCACCGAGCAGTTGAGAACTGCCGCGTTGCAGGTCCAGATCTCGAACTGGCGCAGCGCCGTGAACCGGTTCTGTGCGTTCAGTGACGCGCTCACCTGCACCCGGTTGATCGTTTTGACCCCGTTGAGGACGACTGTCACCTGCTTGCCGTTGACCGGAGCGCCGCTGGCTGTGGCGTTCGTCCCCTCCTTGTCGTCGATGACGTCGCCGGCCGGGCTGAAGTCCCCACTCGCCGACGCGCTCTTCGTCGACGAGGCCCAGTTCGTCGGCATGGAGATGTTGAGGGTCGTGTTCTGGCCAGCGGTGAACGTCCGCGTGAACCGGACGTGCCCGTAGCCCGGAGCGTGGGCGACGAACTCGTAGGTGCCGGGCGCGAAGCTCGCCACGGTGTCGAGGTTGTTCGTCCCGCTCGGCGCGTTCGTCGCCGGATTGGTGTCGGCGATCGGCGAGACCCGCGCCTCGTAGTGGCCGACGTAGATCCTAGCGGTCGTGATCGCCCCGTTGCCCTCGTCCGGAGCGACGGCGTTGAACGTCACCGTCGCGTTCGAGTGCAGGGGCGAGGCGAAGTCCGGCGTCGGGTCGTGGTCGCTGGTCGAGTTGGCGTTGCTCGAGGACGCGCCCTGGCCGAAGCCTCTGCGCGCGAAGGCGAGCCAGAGCTCGGCCTGGTTGGCGCCGCCGAAGCGCATCGTGTCGGCCGCGAGGTAGGCGTCGCGCGCGTCGAGCATGGTCGGCGCGACGGGCATGATAAGATAGGCGTCGAACATGATCTGGATCCAGCGCCGGTTGCCGGGGCAGTCCTCGGGCGCCTTGAGGCCCTCCGCGCACTTGCGCTGCATCGCCGTGTCCGAGGCGGGGAACGAAGCGTTGTACTTCGCGATCAGGGCCTGCCTGATGTCGAAGTTCGTCGCGCTCCAGATCTCGCCGTTGGCGTGGACGGGGTCCGCGGCGAAGGCGTCATAGCCCATGTTGCTGAAGTTCAGCGGGCTCTGGTTCATGGCGTAGTTGCGGATCCCCCGCGTCTTGCTGCCGGTCACGTAGGCGCCGAGCAGGAACGGGTTCTCGCCGCCCACAGGCACGAAGCCGTAGTCGTTCGTCACCGACACGCCCAGCAGGTCGCCGGAGCTCTCGCCCATCGCGCCCGCGTGGTGCCCGCTGCGGGTGCCCCCCTTGCCGATCATGCGGTTCTCGATCATGTGGCCGTACTCGTGACCGATCACGTTCATGTCGTAGTCGCCGTCGACACACGGCCCGTACCAGCTGCCCCTGACCGGTTGCCAGAGGTACATGTTCGTGATCGAGGGGACGCCGTCCGGCACCGTGACCATGTTCGCGTTGTCGCGGCCGAGGTAACCCGGGAAGCCGCCGGTGAGCGCGCCCGCCTGGGCGTCGCCCTCGAGCGCGTCGTTCTCCATGCCGCCGTTACCAAAGTTGCCCCGCTGGCCGTTCCAGTTCTCCTCGGTGAAGCCGAGGTGGTACGACCAGTCGTGCATGCGGTTGTGCATGGCGAACAGGTTCAGCACCGCGGCGGAGATGTCGTGGCTCACGCCGGTCGCGAAGGGCGTGAAGCAGCCGCTCGTCTTCCAGACGTTCGTCCACGGGAAGTTGTAGTCCCGGTTCAGGTTCTGCGGCCGGAACCCCGAGGCTCCCGGAGTCAGCGGGCTCGACCAGGACTCGGAGCTGTCCGCCGCGTTGCCGACCGTCGTGAAGGTCGTCTGGCCCGCGTTGATGGAGTCCCAGGGGATGCGGGCCGCGAGGTTCTTGACCTCGTCCTCGCAGCCTGCGATCGGGTTGCCCTGGAAAACCGAGTCCCAACACCAGACCTTGCGGATGTCGGTGCTCGAGATGCTCCATGGGAAGCCGTCGTTCGTGGGCGGCGTCGGGTACGCCGGGAAGACCTTCCACTTGGGCGGGAACGGCACGCCGCCGGGGGCTACGCTGTTGAACGCGATCGTGCCGGCGTACGTGTTCGGGAAATCCCATGCGACCCCATCGCTGAAGTCGCAGACCCGGACTTGGTAAGTCCCCGAAGGCACGCCTCCCGCAGGGGCGTAGTGAATTGCCTCCGGGCTAAAGAGCGTGTCCTGGCTCGCCACGATGACGCCGTTCCGCACCAGATGGATCACACTGTCGTTCGCGGTGATCGTCGCCTCAACAACGACGTCGATCGACGCAACGCTCTCGGTCG
>DATEUF010000186.1:0-12198 GCA_035283325.1 Pyrinomonadaceae bacterium
TCGGCCGTGACCTAAAGCTTGCCACATTTCCTCTGCCACATGGGGACAGTAAGGCGCCAACATCAGGATGAGAGAAGTAAGGGCCTCTTTAACGGCGAAAACATCTGCCTCCGACGCACGTGCAGGATCGGCGTTGAAAAGGCTCAATTCATTGAACAATTCCATCAGCGCTGCCACGCTCGTGTTGAGATGCAACTGCTCGAAATCGTTGGTGATGCGCTGAATGGTCTGATGAGTCTTTCGTCGGAGGGCGCGCGCCTCAGGACTGAGGTCTTCGTTGCGGAATGTGTGAGCGCCTGGGTCGCGACTCAGGCGTCCCTGCCAGCGCCAAACCATCGTATAGACGCGACGAAGGAAACGGATCGCACCCTCAATACCGGTCTCAGACCAGCGCAACTCATTTTCGACCGGAGCCGCAAACAGTATGAACAAGCGTGAAGCATCAGCGCCAAACGCGGCCACCATTTCATCGGGATCCACGCCATTACCCAGACTCTTCGACATTGCCTTCCATTCGTCGGTACCTTCGACTAGATTGGTGACCATGCCTTGTGTAAGCAGTTTTTTGACTGGTTCGGAAAAGGAAACCAGGCCGAGATCGCGCATGAACTTCGTCCAGAAGCGTGTGTAGATGAGGTGCATGACCGCATGAGAGTCGCCGCCGATGTATTGATCCACCGGCGTCCATTGGCTGACGATTTGGCGATCGAAGGGCGCCGTCTGGTTCCTCGGATCACAATAGCGAAAGAAGTACCAGGAAGAATCCACAAATGTGTCCATCGTGTCAGTTTCCCGCCGTCCGGGTCCCTGGCACTTCGGGCAGATTGCGTTTACAAATTCCGGCGCTGACGCCAGGGGGGATCGGCCTGTGCCCGTGAACTCGGCCTTCTCAGGCAAGATTACCGGCAGGTCCTTTTGCGGCACTGGGACCATGCCGCATTTGTCACAATAGATGATCGGGATTGGCGCACCCCAAAAACGCTGGCGAGAAATACCCCAATCACGAATACGATAGGTGACGGCGGGGCCGCCAAAACCTTTCTCAGCAGCAAAGCTGGCCATCTCACGCATGGCGACCTCAGAGAGTTTCCCGCCCCAACGACCACTATTGATTAATACCCCATAGTCAGTAAAAGCGGTCGTCATTTCCACCGATTGATCAGTGCCTGTGGTGGAGAGCGGTTCGGCCACAGGCTGACGGTGCGTGACCGGCGCGATTACCTGCCTGATCGGAAGGGAATATTTTTGGGCAAATTGATAGTCCCGCTCGTCATGGGCCGGCACGCTCATCACCGCTCCAGTGCCATACTCCATCAGCACATAATTGGCCACCCAGACTGGAACGCTTTCGTCGTTGTAGGGATTAATTGCCAGAATACCGGTATTCACGCCCAACTTTTGTTCTTCTTCAGTCGGCGCAAGGCTCGTTCTAGCTGCCTTGGTTCTTTGTGCAAACTGGAGCACGTCTTTTTTCAGCGCCGAATCCGCGAGCAGTTCTTCCACCAGCGGATGCTCCGCGGCCAATACTATGGCAGTGGCGCCAAAGATCGTGTCCAGACGCGTCGTGAAAACTCGAATCTTCTTATTCGTTCCCTTAACCGAAAAATCGACGTACGCCCCTTCGCTGCGGCCCACCCAGTCGCGTTGCCGTTTTAATACTTTTTCCGGCCAGCCTGCCTCGATCTCGCTGATGTCCTTGACTAGTTGTTCTGCATATTGGGTAATCCGGAAGAACCACTGCTCAAGGTCGCGCTTTTCTACAGCCGTACCACAACGCCAGCAAACGCCACCCGACGATTGTTCGTTTGAAAGCACCGTCTCTTCTTTCGGACACCAGTTCACCGGAGAGGTTCGCTTGTACGCCAGTCCGCGCTCCAGCAGCGCGAGAAAGAACCATTGATCCCACTTATAGAAATCCGGCCTATGGGCGGCGATTTCCCGCGACCAGTCGTAACTGATTCCCAGGCGTTTTAACTGGCCACGCATGTGCGCAATATTTTCCTCGGTCCAAGCGCGCGGATTGATACCACGCTTGATCGCGGCCTGTTCAGCGGGCTGACCGAAGCTGTCCCAGCCAATCGGATGCAGCACATTGAATCCCTCCAGACGCTTGTACCAGGAGAGAGCGTCTCCAATTGCGTAGTTTCGCACATGCCCCATATGCAGGAATCCGGAAGGATAAGGAAGCATTTCAAGGCAATAAAACTTTGGCCGCGGATCATCATCGTTTACCTCGAAGGCATGTGTTTCGTCCCAGTATTGCTGCCACTTCTTTTCGATGGCTTCCGGAAAATACTTTTCTTCCATGGTCTTACCCGTCCAACGGAAAAATACACTTAGCACAAAACTGAACGAGCACACAAAGTAGTGTGAACCTCTGTGCGCTCATGGCGCATTAATGCTCGCGGCGCGCTACAAAGGAGCGGAGTAAATTGATGTTTCGCGAGTCAGCCACCGGATCGTCATAAGGTGTCTCGAGAATAAACGCTGCATGTGCCAGTTTAGGGTGGCGCGCGACTCGACGAAGTGCCTCGCTCCCTATGTGCCCTTCGCCAATGTGCCAATGCCGGTCTACACGAGAATTGTAAGGCGCTCGAGAGTCGTTGAAATGCACAGCCCGAACATTTCTAAGGCCAACAGCGTGGTTGAGAGACTCAATTGTTGCTTCCAGACCTTCCCTACCGCGGATATCGTAGCCCGCAGTGAAGGCGTGCGCCGTGTCAAAGCAGACTCCAAGCGGAAGGTTGGGACAGGCTCTCATCACCTGGCGCAAATGTTCAAAACGATAACCAATACATTCGCCCTGGCCGGCTGTGTTTTCGAGCAAAATGCGCAGCCGTCCAAGAGGCAGACCGGCACAAGTCTCCTTTAAACTTTCGGCGCATTGACGAAGGCCATCTGCCTGGCATCCGCCGCGCGCGCTTCCCGGATGAACTACGACATAGTTGACTCCCAACACTAATGCGCGTTCCAGTTCTTCGCGAAAAGATTGTCGGGATTTTTTCAGTAACTCCGAATCTGCGGCCGCAAGATTAATCAAGTAATTCGCGTGTATGAGGACAGGTGAGAGCCGCGTTACCCGCCGTGTGTTCTGGAACAGGTTTACATCTTCGTTTGTTAATGGTTTGGCGCGCCACCCGCGAGGATTGCGAGAGAAGAGTTGCACTGTATCGCAACCGGTCTTTTTCGCTACCAGCAGAGCCTGGTACGGGCCACCTTTGATAGGTGCATGTAACCCGATTCGCGGCTTTGGTCTCTTCTCTCTGTGGGATGCCTTCGTCATCTCTTAATCCGGCAATGCGGCAAATGAATGATCAGCGTTAAGCAATTGACCACCGACTATCTGCTCTCTACCTCTTCCAAAACGCGCAGAACATTGCCTCCGAGTATTTTCTCAATATCGTTCTCAGAATAGCCGTGCCGGATCAATTCTCGAGTGAGGTTTGGCAGGTCGGCGACAGTCGAGAGATCACTCAGCGTCGCTTGCACACCGTCGAAGTCGGAACCAATACCAACATGATCGATTCCTACCAACTGGACGATGTGGTCGATGTGTTCCACCAGACGCGCAACACTGACTGGTGGCAATCGCTTGGCAAATTCCTCCCGTCGCACGCGATCTCGGGCCATCTTCTTATGGGCAATATCCCCCTTCTCCGCGTCGGACGCACGCTGGACAAGCCCCACAATCTCAGCGTCCACCTGCTTCTTCTTTTCACGCCAGCCCGGCTCGAGAAACTCGGGGTAGAACAGAACGCAAACTACGCCACCCCTCTTCGCAACCGCCGCGATCATCTCGTCATCGAGATTGCGAGGCACGTCGGCGATCGCTCGACAAGCAGAATGTGTGGCGATGATCGGTTTTGTCGAAGTCTTGACGATGTCCCAGAAGGTCCTGTCCGACACGTGGGACACGTCGACCATCATTCCCAGCCGGTTCATCTCGCGAATCACGCTGCGACCGAATTCGGTCAATCCGCGTGTTTGACCAACGTCGTCTCCCGAAGAGCCGGCCCAGTTGGTGCTCACGCTCCAGGCTGGTGACATATAGCGCACTCCTAGCTTGTAATAACGCTCAACATTTTCCAGCTTTTCGTCGATGGCATAGCCACCCTCGAGTCCCATTAGCGCGGCCATTTTTCCGGCGTTAACAATGTTGCGGATCTGGGTCGCCGATGTCGCCAATTGCCAGACTTGCGGATCCTTCTCCACCAAAGCACGCACCGCAGCAATCTGATCATCAGCCCTTTTCATTGCTCCAGGACCGCCGGAGCCAAACAATTCGGGCTCTACCCATATCGAAAAGAACTGCGCGTCCAGTCCGCCTTCACGTGCACGCAATGAATCGAAGTGGCCATCTGCAAGCCGCTGGTTTAGATCTAATTTCTCATCAACCAGCCGCTGTGTTGTGTCCGTATGGAGGTCGATTACGATTGCACGGTGATGAATGAATCCTGGGTCGGTCTGTTCAGCGACAGTCATTTTTCTTGCCACCGGGGTGGTTCTACTCTCTCGCGTCAGTCTACAGCCAGTTGAGACTGAAAAAATGAGGGCCGCAGCAAGCCATAGCAGTCTGCGCTGCGGCCATCTCAAACACTTCACGGGAAACTGACACCAATTAACAATCTTCCTGAAATTAGAAGGCATTTGGATGTTACGTTGCCACACTTCCCAGAATCAAGCCTCCCTTGCCAAGCAGAGCGAATTTACGGTATTGTGCCCTATTCTAATAACCGATAGCGGACTCATACGGGAAGAGCCAACAGGGTTTTGCATTGTCGCGGTTCAAACGGCTCTTTTTCCACGCTCCGCCAGGGTCAGGTCCCCCCTCGCCGCCACCTAAAATCAGTTCCAGGAGGAGAATAAAAAAGTATGTTCTCAAAAAGCGGGAAAGCCAAAGATGTCGTAACTCCGCGTATCTGTGATGTCGTTTGGCACGATGGCTCCTTCATTAATTGGGACGACGCTCGAGTGCATGTGATGTCACACGTTCTTCACTATGGCTCAAGTATCTTTGAGGGCATTCGCTGTTATGCGACCGATCGCGGTCCCGCGATCTTTCGTTTGAGAGAACACCTGCAACGATTTCTGAACTCCGCCAAGATTTACCGCATGGACCACCAGTGGAGTTTGGCTCAACTGACTGACGCCTCAGTAGAACTGGTACAGCGCAGCGGACTTGAGCAATGCTATCTTCGTCCCATTTTGTTCCGTAGTCTCGACGAGGAACATCCAGCTTTCGGTGTGAATCCGTTTCCCAATCCACTGGCTTGCTATATCGGGGCCTGGGACTGGGGCAAGTACCTTGGCGACGAAGCGATTGAAAAGGGTGTGGATGTTTGCGTCTCTTCCTGGAATCGTCTGACGCCAAACTCAATGCCAGCGATGGCCAAGAGCGGCGCCAACTATATGAACTCGCAGTTGATTAAGATGGAAGCACTGCTTAATGGCTTTGCCGAGGGCATCGCACTGGACGACCGCGGTTATGTTTCTGAAGGCTCGGGCGAAAACATCTTCCTGGTTACCGGTGGCACAGTAATAACACCTCCTCTTTCGTCTTCGATACTGCCCGGCATTACACGGGATAGCGTTATTCAGATTTGTGGCGAGCTGGGCATAACCATAAAGGAACAAAGTATCCAGCGGGCAGCGCTCTATGTCGCCGATGAGCTCTTCTTTTCTGGCACGGCGGCGGAGATTACTCCGATTCGATCGGTCGATCGCATCGCCGTGGGCGATGGCAAGCGCGGCACTCTCACGGCCCGGATTCAGAAGACCTTTTTTGAAATAACGAAGGGTGAACGCAAGGCTCCGGGCGACTGGTTAACTTTTGTTCGGGAACAGGCAGGTGCCCGGCCGGAAAATAACGGTCATCGTTCAGAAGACGTGACGACGGCTTCGACTAAGGAGAATAAAACGATGATCCAATTGCAGGCCGCCGGCCTCGAATAGACCTTCAAAAAACAATACCAAAGAGCGGGCAGAGGCGACTCTGCCCGCTTCTTCTTTTTGCACGAAATCTTTCTAATTAGCCGAATATTCCTGATCAGGCGAAAGCGTTGACGGGATCTACTACAGCGGGCTATCATTTCAAACAGCGTCATTGTCGCGCCTTTTAGCTTGGCGTGTCTCACCAAAACGACCTCGGGCGCTTCTCCAAGGTAGCGTCCCAACTCTTTTCTCCCGAAAGGCCCAGCCTCCAATGCCTGTAAGAATTGACGACCTCTTGCGCACTGCTACCGGTCACCGTGCCTCCGACCTCCATCTGAAGGTGGGTGCCTTTCCCGTGATGCGCATTGGCGGCGAACTCCATCCTGTGGCCGACGCTCCACGTTTGAAACCCGAAGACACGCTTGATATGGCGTTTTCGATGATGTCGAATCGCCAGAAACAGCGCTTCAAAGAGGTCTCAGAAGTGGATATTGGATACGGCGTCAACGGGCTAGGGAGATTTCGCGCGAACATATTTCAGCAGCGGGGCTCCGTCAGCATAGTGCTACGCGTTATACCGGATCAAACAAAGAGTAGCGCCGAATTGGGTCTACCTCCAGTGATTGATCGGGTCGCCGAAGAGCGTCGGGGCCTGATTCTCGTAACCGGGGCAACTGGTTCGGGTAAGTCGACTACTCTTGCAGCTATGATCGATCGAATCAATTCGCTCCGTAGCGGCCACATCGTCACCATCGAAGATCCGATAGAGTTTCTCCATCGCGACAAGAAATCCTTTGTAACTCAGCGGGAAGTCGACGTTGATACGCGGTCGTTCGCTGAAGCTCTGCGCGGCGCCCTACGACAGGATCCCGACGTTATCCTCGTCGGCGAAATGCGAGACTATGAAACCATTGAAACAGCTCTGACGGCAGCTGAAACTGGCCATTTGGTGCTCTCCACGCTACACACACTGGACGCCACTGAGACTGTAATGCGAATCGTCTCGTCCTTTCCCGCGCATCAACAAAAGTCTGTTCGCATCCAGTTGGCCGGCATTCTTAAAGCAGTGATATCTATGCGGCTGGTACGAGCCGCCAAAGGTGCGGGACGCGTCCCCGCGGTAGAGGTAATGGTTTCAACTGGTCTGATTCGCGATTACATTATCAACGAGGAAAAAACGTATTTGATTCGCGAAGCTATCGCGGCAGGTACCTCACAATACGGCATGCAGACGTTTGATCAATCGCTGTTTCATCTGATCCAATCCGGCCTAATCTCCCTGGATGAGGCACTGCACAACGCAAGCAATTCTGACGAGTTTAGGATGCGGGTGTCCGGAATACTGTCGGCTGAGCAAGCGATCAATAGCCTTTCTCCGGGTGGTGCTAGAGGGTTATCCAGCGCCAGCAGTGAGGAAAAAGAGAATCCGTTTGTGAAGCACTAGCCATTTCACATTTCACATAATGAGAAATGGCAATTGATTGTTTTAGTTGACGCGCGTTCTTCGCATGACGCGAACTCCCGCGCGCCAGTCCTCATTAATGTCAAAGCGATAGATCTCAATATCTGGCGCTATCATCCGGGCCAGCGTGCGAAACGAAGGGTGGATTCTTAAGGTCGGCGCCACCAGATAAATCAGCGGTGCCTGGTCCATTATTCTACGGGCGCCGAACAGCTTTGCGCGCGCAATGTGTCCCCGGCGCCGATGTTGTTCAACTCGGTACCAGTAGTCGACACCCTGCAACACATGCTCTCGGTCTTCAAAGACCTTTAGCTCGATCACCACCAAACGACCGTCGCGTCTTATGGCCAGCAGATCAACAGGGCGCACGGTAAGCCGCACACCTCTTGAAGTTCGAAACTGCGCATAAAGTGGTGCAACCACCAGGCCCGGATCCAGTTTGCAGATGTCGCGCCGCAACAGAGATTCCAGCCAGGCCTCGGAAGCCATTCGATACAATGCGTGATGCCGATCGGAAGCATCGGCCGCCCGACGGTTTCGTAACTCATCAAGCAACTCTTTCCATTCACGCTCGCTGCTCTCCTCACGCATGCGTCTGCGGGCTCCGTCAATCCCAAACCAGACACGCTCAGTTTCGAGCAAGCGTCTCACGCGAGCAAAAGGCAGGCCGAAGTAACGCAACGTTTCGCCATGCCCCGCCTGCACAACGTCAATGGCCTCCGGCGCCTGTGACAGAATCGTTGTCGAAGCGACACTTAGTTCGATCCTAACCGCCGTTTTGAGTGGTCTCAATCTCTTCTTCCAAAGTTCGCATCGTTCCGGACATGGCACTGGCTCGAGTTGGGTCCAGGCTTCGTCGATCTCACTTACCCTGATCGCCTCCTTAAGACTTTCACGCAATAGGGCTACGCGCTGCGCCGCAGGCATGGTCATTTCACGCTCAACAATTAGCCAAAGCTGTTGAATATAGGGCGGACGCGATCGTTCGCTTGTGCGGGCAAACCAAAGCAGTGCGGCAGAAAGAAACGCGTCTACTTCATGAGCTCCGTGAGAAGCCACGATGCCGGTGACCGCAATTCGCTGATGTTTAAGTCGCAGGATAATGCGTGCGTAGCGACCGGGCTGTCCGTGGCGCGCCCCTCTACTTAAGGCCACCCGCTCAATCTTCGCGCCTATCAAATGGGAGCTCGCGAGTCTGGCCAGTTGTTCGCAACGAGTCTGGCGACCGGCCCTCACAGTTGCTGCGATCGTGGCTGCGGAAGCGCGCGGCACCAGTTCAACCAATGGCTGGTCCGCACCCATCCGTCGAGACGCTGCAAACAGCAATTTTTCTCCCTGGCGTTTCCAGCCCCGAATTCTCCACGAGCGAGTTCCTGCTTCGGTCCAACACGACAGGATCAAGCGCCCCTGCAGCACATCTACGCCCACTTCACTGCGACGGAGAGCTTGAGTCGTACCATCTTCAGTCGAGTAGAACCATTCAGCGTGGTTGGCAAACAGCGCCGCTATCTGCTTTCTTGCAGTTTCAACTGAGTCCGCGGTTGTGAGGCGCTGGAACATTGAGTGATTTTCTGAATCTGAGGAATGTTGCCCGCCTGGGCTGCTTTTCGCCGTTACTTCTACCGTGTGTTACCATTTTTGGTCAACTAGTTTCAGACAGCAGTGCGAAAATTCAATCAATGAAGAATGTGTATTTGGTAGGGGCTGTGCGTACGCCGATTGGTCGTTTTGGAGGAACGCTTGCCTCGTGGACCGCCGCCGATCTTGGAGTGGCGGTAGCAAAAGAAACACTGACACGGGCCGGTGTCAGTGCTGAACAAGTGCAACAGTCAATTTGGGGCTGCGCCAGACAGGCAGGCGTCGGTCCTAACGTGGCGCGGCAGATTAGCTATCGTGCGGGCGTGCCGGAGACGGCGCCTGCGTTCACAGTTAATCAGGCCTGTGGCTCTGGGCTGAAGGCCATAATACTAGCGGCCCAGGAGCTACTATTGGGGCGCGCCGACATCGTTTTAGCGGGTGGAACAGAGAGCATGTCGCGCGTTCCTTATCTGGCTGAAGAGGCTCGGTGGGGTATGCGACTGGGTAACGTGAAACTCATTGACGGCATGTATCGCGATGGCTTTAACGACCCGCTTTCCGGGTTGGTGATGGGCCAGACGGCTGAGAATCTCGCACGCGACTATGAGATTTCTCGGGACGAACAGGACCAGTATGCGTTACGTTCGCAACAACTCGCACGAGAAGCGTCGGAAACCGGCCGTTTTTCCGCTGAGATTCTGCCGCTCGAAATCAGGGATCGCAAAGGTGTGATTGCTACTTTCGCACGGGATGAACATCCCCGGTCTGATACCACCCTCGAGAATCTTGCGAAATTGCCTCCCGTGTTTTCCCGAGAAGGCACGGTAACTGCCGGCAACTCATCGGGCATAACTGACGGTGCGGCGGCTGTGTTGGTTATGAGCGAAGAGGCGATCAAACGTACAAGTGGAGGAGTGCAAGCACGAATTGTCGATTACGAAATAGCAGGTGTCGCGCCGGAGATTATGGGCATTGGTCCCGTACCGGCGGTGCGTGCAGTCCTGAAGCGGCAGCAGCTCTCGTTAAAGGACGTGGGGCTGGTAGAACTGAACGAAGCCTTTGCGGCACAAGTTATAGCCTGTGAGCGCGACCTCAATCTCAATGGCGAACAACTGAACGTAAATGGCGGCGCCATTGCACTCGGTCATCCCATCGGCTGCACGGGTGCGCGTATAACGACGACCCTGGTGCACGAAATGGGTAGACGCCAATCAAAGCTCGGCCTGGCAACTCTTTGCGTCAGTGGCGGAATGGGATTCGCCCTGCTGGTCGAACGAGTGTGATCGTTTCCCGTAAGTCTAATCAATCGTTGATTGTCAAGACCATAGTGTTAAGTGGTCTGCTGTCGCAGAGCGCCAGTTGTGGGAAATTAAAGACGACTGAGGTGTCGCAGCCCGAAGTCATAACCTCAAACACGCCACCTTTCAGCACAAAAGAACCCGGACGCTATCAGGCACTGCGCGTTATTACTACGAGTGAAACGTCAGGTGGAACGACGGTTACTACGACTACACGTGTGTCTCGGGATGGGGCCAACCGTCGCCAGGAGAGGTTGCTTGATAATGGGGAAACTATTGTCTATCTTGAGACACCGGGGGGTCGATACCTACTTCTGCCCTCCCTCAGGATTTTCGCCGCGGTGACCGGGCCAGGAGCCGAGCAAACGGAAGCCGGAGAAGACCTCTCCCCCGAGAAAGTTCTCAACGAAGACCCCTTTCATGCGCGTTATCAGCGTCTCGGAAACGAGTCCCTTCTTGGGCGTTCAACGGTAAAATACAAAGTGACCGTAGAAAGGGGCGCGGAAACTGTAATTTGGATTGACGAATCCATTGGTATGCCTGTCAGATCGGAAACGAGCTATTCGGATGCTCAGCATTCGGCCAAAACCACAATGGAGCTGAAGGATATTAGGCTCGAAGTTGACCCGGAACTGTTTCTATTGCCACCAGATTATAGGAAGGCTACCTCCGCTGAAGAGTTTGAAAAGCTTCGCATAGGGCGCCCCCACCAGAAGTGAGGCTTTTCCTGGCCAACCCGACGACTCCCTAAGACATCCGAAAGAATGCCCACTCGTCGTATCCGTTTGACGAATATTCGCAATCTCCCATTGGATCAAGACAACAAATTTCCAGAAGAAAGGTTTTTCAAATTGTGAGAATCAGCTTTTTGTTTGGGGCAATCGTTATTCTATTCACGTTATCAGCGCCCTTTGGCATGGCGCAAAAAAGCAACCCTCTGCCCGCCAACGAGGGTTCGAACCTGCTTGCTTCATTGCCGGCAGCTGATGCCGTGGCTTTAATCAAGGTCAAGCGAGTGTTGGATGAGGCGATGCCGAAACTGCTGGCGCCCAACCCTGCCAAACTCGCTGAAGCGAATGCGGCGATTGAGAAGTTCAAGATCAGCACCGGTCTCGACCCTCGCCTGTTCGATCAGATTGCTCTTGGTCTCAGCTACACTTATCCGCGGGAAGGCATAACAAAGGTTCGCACGGTTGGGCTCGCCAGCGGGAGCTTCAGCGCCGGCGCAATCGTGGCTGCCGGAAGGATCGCCACAAATGGAAAGTACGAAGAGCAAAAATACCAGGGCAAGACAATTTACTTATTCTCCCTGGAGCAGCAACTCAAAGTTTTAGGCCTTTTTGAGCTGCAGCTTAGCAAGCTGGCAGTTTCTCCGCTCGATAACCACACTCTGGCTTTGGGTGACATTGACGGTGTGCGGCGGGTTATCGATGCCAGTAAGCACCGTGGCCGTGTCAACACCGAATTGATTGCCTTGGCCAGCCGGGATCCTAACGCGATCGTGGGATTCGGCGGGAATATTCCCCCCGCATTGATTAGGAACCTGCGCGTTACGAACGATGCCATTGCCAGAGATCTTACGGCAGTGCGGCAGGTTTATGGTTCGGTGGGATTGTCGGACAGAAACTTTGAGCTACTAGTTGCGGCGCGGACCGTGGACGAATACGCCGCGCGCAACCTTGGCAACACAGTCGAAGCACTAAAACAATTTGGCGCACTGTTCATCAATCGCTTGCCGGCAGCGAAAAGCGCGCTAGCAAGAAGCGCACTGGGCAATCTGAAGGTCACCAATCAGGGAAACGAGCTGCAAATTCGCACGGCCGTGGCTCAAGCCGATATTGCACCCTTGGTTGGGCGCAACTGAAGAACAGGGGGCAAAGGGGTAAAGGGCAAAGAGCAAGGGGCTAGCTCTTTGCTCTTTGCTCTTTG
>DATEUF010000187.1:0-3274 GCA_035283325.1 Pyrinomonadaceae bacterium
GCTTCGAAAGAAGCCGGCGAAGCAGCGATTGCGCAATTCAACGGCAAGGAAGTTAACGGTAGGAATCTCAACGTGAACGAAGCGAAACCACGCGAGAATCGCGGCTTCGGCGGCAACCGTAATGGTGGCAACCGTGGCTTCGGCGCTGGTGCTGGACGCAACACACGTCGCAATTTCGGCCGCAGCGACCGAACGCCTCGCTGGTAAGAATCAATTAGATCACAACCAGTGAAGCATTTAAGCCCCCGGATAATGGCCAAAACCGCCATATTCGGGGGCGACAAAGTTTAGTAAGCTGAAGAGACATCGAAGATTTGTGTCTGGCCGGACATTGCGCAAAGTTACGCATCGGGTTGCGGAATGGGCAGCTATTAACCTTGAGCCACTTTCCTGTTGTCGTCATTTCTGTGGTGTAGATAAAGAAAGCCTGGCAGCCCCGCTCCGGCATGCTCGTTGCACATCGATAGCCTGAATGTGCGTAGTGGATGTATAGCAATTCCTGGCCTGAAAGTTATGGACACTTCGATACTTAAGCGCAAATCAGATTTTGAGTGGGAGATCCCGCGAACCGGCAGGATGAAAGTGCCCGGGATTATCTATGCCAGCGAGGAGCTGATTCGCGATATGGACAACAAGGTTTATGAGCAAGTATCAAATGTCGCCATGCTTCCCGGAATTCAAAAAGCGTCTTTCGCAATGCCTGACGCACATTGGGGTTATGGTTTTCCGATTGGGGGCGTGGCCGCGTTCGATCCGGACGAAGGTGGAGTGGTTTCCGCCGGTGGCGTGGGATTTGATGTCTCATGCGGAGTGCGCACGCTGCTGACCGGGCTCACCGCTCTTGAGATTGAGTCAGCTAAATCACAGCTCGCCGACACACTGTTCCGCGCGATCCCCGCAGGCGTCGGGAGTACAGGCAAACTACACTTAAACCATGAAGAGATGGATGCGATGCTGACCGGCGGGGCGCAATGGGCTGTTGAGCGTGGTTATGGACTGTGTGAGGATCTTGAACGGATTGAAGAACACGGCCAAATGAAACACGCCAAACCTAACGAGGTTTCAGAGCAAGCAAAGAAACGACAACGCGATGAAGTCGGCACACTTGGATCGGGAAATCATTATCTTGAAATCCAAAGTGTAGCGAAGATCTATGACGCGGTGGTGGCTTCGGCATTTGGCCTACGTGAGGGAGATGCGGTTCTCAGTATCCATTGCGGCTCGCGCGGCCTGGGACATCAGATTGGCACAGATTTTCTGAAGAAAATGGTGATTGCGGCACCGAGTTACGGTATTGAGCTTCCTGATCGTGAGTTGGCCTGCGCTCCCATCAATTCAGACTTGGGCCGATCGTACCTGGGGGCAATGCGCGCGGCGATCAATTGTGCGCTTGCGAACCGTGAGGTGATCACACATCTGGCACGCCAGGCATTTGCAGAGATTCTGCCCAAGGCCCAACTAAAACTCATCTATGACGTTTCGCACAACACCTGCAAAGTCGAAGAACATGCAATCGACGGAGAAAAGAAGCGTCTCTTCGTTCATCGTAAGGGCGCAACCCGCGCGTTTGGTCCGGGCCATACAGATCTGCCTGACACATTGAAGCCACTCGGCCAGCCAGTTTTGATTGGCGGCACGATGGGAACGGCCTCTTACATTCTCGTCGGAACAGCAGTTGGTGAGTCACGCTCATTCAGCTCTTCTTGTCATGGAGCAGGGCGCCGAATGAGCCGCCATCAGGCCACCAAACAATGGAAAGGGCGCGAGTTGATTGATTACCTGGCAAGCCAGGGAATTCTAATCCGTAGCCCTTCGTACCGAGGTGTCGCCGAAGAAGCACCCGGAGCCTACAAAGATGTAAGCGTTGTCGTGAATGCGGCAGACAAAGCCGGCCTCTCAAAGAAGGTAGCGAAGGTCGTACCACTGATCTGCGTTAAAGGATAGACCGTTCGATTCAAGGATCGTTCATGTCAAAGGGTTCGGATCCTGAGTGATTCCTTCCATCAGGATTCGATCTGAATTGCGTGACCCCGGCCTGACCGACTACCGCGCCAGCAAGCTTAGGTGAGCTTATCGAACAAAACGGTACAACTCGGCCCCAATTGCAAGGCCGAGCTGTACCCAAACATGTGCCGTTTACGGCACGACAACGATTTGATTGGTAACTTCTGTTACACCGGGCGCGGCCCATGCCGCGCTTGCGGCTTCGTCCTTTTCGAACCAGGAACGGACGTTCCCTCGCAGCGTCACCTTACCATCGAATGCTTCTACGCTAATTCGCCGCGCATCGACCTCCGCGTTGCGCTTCAGGGCATCTTCGATCTTGTCTTTTACTTCAATCGTCGAGACCTGCGGCTTCACGTTGATGCTGTTGGTTACTCCCCTAACTCCAGTCAGGTGTTTAACTGCGAATTCAGCCCCGCTCTTCTGATAGAACCAATCAACATTCCCTTCGAGTGTGATCCAACCATCTTTCACCGATAGTTTGATTTTTTCGTCGGGAACATCGACCTGTTCTTTCAGGGCGTTCAACGCCGCTGATGCAATGTCCGTATCGGTCTTCTTGAACAGCGGCTTCACCTGAATTTCATTCGCCACAGCGCTGACACCATAGGTTTTGAGCGTCACACGCTCGGCCGCAAGTTTCTCCGGGTAAGTATTGACGAACCCTGTCAACGTCACTACGCCATCCTCAGTCGCCACACCGATGTCTGTGGAAGTAATTTGGGGTTCCCAGTCGAGCTGTCGCTCGACCCTGTCACGCAGATCCGTATCTGCGCTATCGCTCTTTGCTCTATGAAGTAGAATCATCGCGCCATACTTGCTCTCTAGAACAAGTGGTCTCAATGAAGCCCTTCCCGAACCGGACAGGCATCTTTCAACGCATCCGGCTCTCCATCGCGCGCGAGCTCATCTCCACTTTCGAAAATCTCCAACGCAGTTGAAGAATATTCTTAATTGGAGGCATCGCGACTGTGGTCCTTCGCCTTGTAAACGGTGTTACCGTCTCCCCGGATGGGCATTACTCCATCGACTACTACGACCACTCTGCCCCGCTGCATGGCATTGGCTAAACAGCCAGCCTACCCTCCATGAGGGAGCCACACTTTCGGTTCCGGCGTAGCTCGCATAGCAATTTTACCCGCCGACTTAGGTCTCCTTCCGATTCTTTACACCTGGATTAACCAGGCTTGAGACTTATCCGCGAGGTCTACGAAGCCCTCGCAGCCCCTTACGACTCGCAACCAGAACCACAAGTCGTGGGGCAGTTTGC
>DATEUF010000188.1:0-6678 GCA_035283325.1 Pyrinomonadaceae bacterium
CGGCGCGCATGGACTCGCGGTCGGTGACATCGCCCGCCGCGCACTGCGCGCCGATCTTGATCAAGGCGCGGGCTTGTGGGCTGTCGGGCCGGCGCACGAGCGCGACGACGTTCCAGCCGCGCGCAATGAGAGACCGGGTCAATGGTTGCCCGATAAAACCTGTGCTGCCTGTGAGAAAGACTTTCACCGTCTAGCCTCCCATGTAACGAAACCCCCTGGCCCGATCTGAGATGCGCCCACGTGGGCATCAGCCGCCCGCAAGCTGCATTCTGAGCGGAGCGAAGTCGAAGGAGCCGCGAAGGGGGCGGCGGTAAGCTGCATCCTGAGCGGAGCGCAGCGAAGTCGAAGGAGCAGCGAAGGGGGCGGCGGCAAGCGATGGTTGGGCGCAAAGACAGCTAATTTACCCCACATGTGCGCGAAACGTGTCACAGTCAAGCATGCATCACGCGGACCGCCACAGGCTCGCTGATGCCCTTTAATTCCAAACGGCGGGACACCAATCCAGTGTCATCGATATCTGTCTTGGCGAGGGCTGTCTCACTCACGATTATTTCACCGGCCGCGGCTTTGGAGGCAAGCCTCGCCGCCGTGTTCACTTCCTCGCCGATGGCTGAAATATCGACCAGACCATCAGCGGAGCCCATCGCACCGAAATACGCCACACCGACATGGACGCCAATCCCAACAGGGATATTCTGCCTGTGCATCAGCTGTGCGATACTTTGAGCGGCGCGAATCGTCCTTGCCGCATAATCCTTCCCGGCAAAGCCGGCGCCCCAGAATGCCGCGACGGCATCTCCGGCAAGTTTTTCAACCAAACCGTCTTCGTCTGCAATTGCCTTGGTTGACCCGACGTAAAACCGATTGATCAATTTGCTAAATTCGATGGGGGTCATTTGTTCAGAAAGCGCCGTGGAGCCGCGCACATCCGCGAACAACATGGACATTTCCACTTCCGCTCCGCCGGGGAACTTTTTGGCAAAATCCTCACATGCGTTGCAGAAGCGCGGGTTTAGGTTGGATTGTTTTCTACCGTACAACGCGCCGACCACCATTCCTCCGATTCCATGAAACGGCGAATGACAAAACTTACAGCGCGGGTCATGTGGCAGGATACGAAAAAAGCCATGTAATCGCTTTTCGACCTCGAAGGCATCGGTCATAAACCAGTCATGCCACATCTGGTCAACATTATCTTTATTCACAGCCATTGGTCACATCCTTTTGTTACCGATAGGGATCTTGCTCGCTGGTGTGATTTAATCACAAATGGACAAATCTGGCATACTGCTGAGCCGTGTTGGGCCGCGCCTTGTGATTGGAAAGCCCACACTTTGACCTTGTGCGGCCTTCGCTTTTGAATGTGACACCTGAGGGAAACCGTTTATGGGCGTGCTGACGTTGAAATATGTTCTCCGGTGCTTGCGTTGAGTATAACCCCATAATGATGATAAGGCTCTGGTGTCGGTATATCTGTTGGGCGTGGAAACTCATCCGTCCACGTTCCGTCCATCGTAATGAGCCAAACCATCATGTCAGGGCTGTATCCAGCACCAATGCTGTCACTTCCCATTAGACGCTTGGTCGCTACGATAAGTGTTGTCAGTTCCGCCTGAATATTCTCTGGCTTTGTCAAGGCACCGCTAATTTCTGGTTGGGACATTGACGAAATTTCAAGCGCGATGTCAATCGCTTCTTGCTGACTGATGAAAGGGCTGGGCGTCGATGTTCGTTGCTCCTTGCTGGCCGTTGAGCAACTTGCGAGTGACAGAACCATAAAAACAATAATCGCTTGTCGCATGTCATTCTGCACGGTTAGGGAGCGTACAGAGCCAATATGCTTAACGGGATTTGCAATTGAACAAGTATGACCGCGAACTTGCAGACCGCTTTGATTTGGCGACTCGCGGCCCAACGGTCGGCATAACCCACAGGGGCAACCGAGATCACTTTGAATTATTAGATGCCCGGCTGGTTGCCCCTGTCGGGTTCATGCCGTTGTTAGCCCGCGCCCTTTGCAGCGGAGCAAAGGGCGACGCATGATTTCCTTGAGTTTGCTTTTGACTCAGCGCTTGCCCCACCACTGCAACAAGGTGCTCCCATCAGTGAAGCCCAGTGGCAGAAACGCGCCCAGTGTAAAGACAACCAGGTTGTCCAAGAAGAAGAACACCCCCATCCACCAGAGCGCACCACCCACAGTACGCAGTACGAGTGCGGTAACTGCCGCCACTAATGAGAACAGCAGACTCCCGGTCGGCCCACCTAACGCTCGGCGGATGTGTGTTGTTGCGGGCAACGTCTGCTCATCTGGCGGGTACAGGGAAGTACCAAGCAGTCCCCACTTCCCAAGCCGAATGCCGATCATGGGATAGCCAGTCCGGCGGGCGGCCCATGCGTGACCGAGATGGTGGGCAATATCGGAGACCCAATGCAGTATGACAGCGAGCAGACTTCCTACTATGGCCTCCCCGACGGGCAAGTTGAGGACGCCAATGGCAACGCTACTCAGCAATACCAGCAACAGGATAGATCCAACGATGGCAAGAGGCTCAACGCTCAGGCTTAGGCCAGCCACTTTGCCCAGTTTGTATTCGTTCATGGCAATTACCTCCATGGATATTTGCCCTCACGAGGCTTTCGCCACATGCAGGCATAGCGCGAGACACATTGACCAGCGTGCTGCACGAAGCGGGCTAACGGTGGTGTTCACCCGCCGCGCGGTGAACTACCAGAGCCTTTGCGACTGAGTGTACTCCAAAATGACCAAACCGCCGCGAGTCCAGCGTGGAACGCGAGTCGGCTGCAAACCGTGGTTAGCCAGCCCAGCCAATTACACCAGCCTTCTCTTCATAAACACAGCGATTTCTCCGTCTGGGAAGTCGTCATTCGAGTAATACGACAGATCAATACCTTCAATCTGGAAGCCCACGCTGCGATAGAAGCGCAGCGCGGGTACGTTTGTATTTTGCGTCTCGCACACCAACGTCCTGAGGCCAACCGCGCGCGCTTTCTCGGCGAGCGCTTCCACCAGTTGCCGTCCTACCCCGCGCCGACGATGTGTTTCCGCCACATGCAGTTCCCAGACCCATAGGCTCTTATTCCAGGAACGAGGTTCTGCGAGCGCAAGACCCACGCACGGCTGCCCATCGTACGCGCCGAATGAGAAACCGAATGGGGGCACTTGCTGGTAGTGCTTTAGGGTTTCGACATCTACGTGGTCATAGTGCTTGCGGTAGGGTTGAGGCAAGGGAACCAGTTCAAGCGTAAGGGCAAAATGCTGATCCGACTCTGTTTTACTGACCTGATATTTGGCGTCGGAGGTATAGCCCGTCGCCAAACGATAGAGATCATCGGGGTTGAGTTGTGCGAATGGCCTAATATCCATCATTGTGTTCGCGGCTTCATACCCATAGCGATCTAAGGTGTTGTGAGAGGCTGGCTAACGGTCGCGTTCATCGGCGGCGAGCCGAGCGCAGCGAGGCGAAGCCGTCCGGTGCAATCTTCCCTGCCACGCTTCGCGCGGCATTCCTTCACCAGAGAACAGGCATGTGTTTGACTCTTATGTCTCATCGGTGCCGCCTGTTCTCAGGAACCTCCCAAGCCACACGTGGCTTTCCTGCACCAGAGAAACCGCGGGGCAAGAGGCCTGCGTTGGACGAACGGGAGTATTATGGAGCGAACGTCCGCCCAAAGCAAGACCACACTCCGCGCTGGTGCCCTTGAGCCCAATTAGGAACCTGGTTCCCATTCCCGCGTGATTTCAACACTGGTGGCGTGCACGCACAGCGTGTCCGACCCCATTCAAGATGCTACGACCGACTTGGGAATGGGTGGGCGACGTGCCACTCATTCTGCCTGGAGGTCAAAATGAACGGAACAAAAGTCGCCGTCGAGCCCCTCACCTGTGTGTATCCGAATGCCGCCGGGTTAGATATTGGCGCGCGGGAGATTTGGGCCAGCGTCCCGGCGGATCGCGACCCGGAGCCGGTGCGCTGCTTCGGGACGTTCACGCCCGACTTGCAACGACTGGTGGCCTGTCGCATCGACACAGTCGCGATGGAAAGCACCGGGGTGTACTGGATTCCCGTGTTTGAGTTATTGGAAGCGGCGGGACTGGACGCGCGGTTAGTCGAACCGCGGCAGTTGAAGCGCGTGCCGGGCCGCAAGAGTGATTATCTGGACTGCCAATGGACGCAGAAGTTACACAGCCTGGCGCGGAGCGGCTGACGGCCTCGTTCCGGCCGGATGTCGAGATGCGGGCCTTGCGGTCGTACCTGCGGCATCGGTCGGAGTTGCTGCAACACCGCGCGCTGCATGCGCGCAGCGTGCATATGCAGAAGGCGCTCCAACACATGAACTTGCAATTGCATCATGTGCTGAGCGATGTGACGGGCGTGACGGGGCTGAAAATCTTGCGGGCGATTGTGGCGGGCGAGCACGACCCGCTGAAGCTGGCGCAGTTGCGCAATCCGGCGTGCAAATCTTCTACCGAGATGATCGTCCAGGCGCTGACCGGGACGTGGGAAGCCGAGCATCTGTTTGCCTTGCGCCAATCGCTGGAGTTGTACGACTTCTACACGCAGAAAGTGGCCGAGTGTGACACGGCGATTGAGCAATACTACGCGGCCATGAAGCCGCGCTGGGAGGGGGACGTGCCGCCCGATCTGCCGCCGCTCAAGCCTGACTCCAACAGCAAGAACCAACCCTCACTCCGCACACGGGCGGAGTTGCTCCGCCTGACCGGTGTCGATTTGGTGGCGGTGCATGGGATCAGCGCCTCCTTGGCGCAGACGATTCTATCCGAGACCGGGACAGATGTGACCAAGTGGCCGACCGAGAAACACTATTGCTCGTGGCTGGGGCTAGCCCCACACAACGACATTTCTGGCGGGAAGGTGTTACGAAGCCGGACGTTGAAGACGGACAATCAGGCACCAAGACAATAGAGCTTATAGAACGCTATGATGGGGGTAGCTTGCTCTTTCTTACGGCTGCACCTGAACGTGCGCCGAATGAACCCGTTGGACGCGATGGCCATCGCAGCGCATAGGGAGCAGGAACCAAGTTCCAGCGTTGGAGCACATGGTCTCACGGCTGATATCGCATGCGGAGTAGGAATAGTATAATATGCCGCTCAGTGCATGGGGGTTGAGCGGATCTAGATCTGAAGCATCAAATCATCAGGAGTGCCGAATGGCTTCCGATAACGGCTCAGCTTTCCATGACCCCGCGTTTGCCGGTAACAAGCTTCTGCCCATTCATCGTTGGGTGCCTTGGATTGCTGGATTCGCACGCGACTTTGTAAAGGGTTCTCTGGATCAGTATTTGCCTGATAAGGGTTGCGTATTAGATCCGTTTGCTGGAGTCGGGACCACTTTGGTTGAGGCGGTATTGGCAGGGCATGATGCAATTGGGTTCGAGATCAATCCTTATGCTGCCCTCGCCAGTAGGACGAAAGTCAACGCACACAGAATCCCCCTCAAGGCTTTGCGTGTCGAAATTGCCAGATTCGAGAAGTTCTATACAAGTCATGTTGACTCTGACTATGCTCCTCGTAGTTCTCCACCCGAAGGGTTCAAAACGCGAGCCGAATTCTATAGCCCGCGGGTGTTGCGCAAAGTCCTAGTACTCCAGGACTTCTTCTGGTCTATTCAGAACGAGATGTTGTGTGATGTATTTCGGTTGGCATTTGCTTCCACGATGGTGCGCTATTCCAATTACTCATACGAGCCGAGCTTGGGACGGCGGGTTAGCGCCGGCAAGAGTGAGATACTGGATTTTCCAGTACACGAGGCAATATTGTCCAAATTGGAGGAAATGGCCGAGGATATTGAATGGTTTCAAGAGAACCGGCCAGCCAGCGATTTTGAGGCGGAAGTCATTAGCGACTCGTTTATGCAGTACCGGAAGCACGTGGAACATGGGACAGTTGATTTGGTGATAACATCACCGCCGTATTTGAACAACTACCATTACAACAGGAACACGCGTCCTCAACTGTATTGGCTAGGATTTGTATCCACGCCCCGCGATTTCGCGCCTATCGAGGATGCGAATTTCGGCAAGTTCTGGCAAACTGTTCGTGAAATGGACAAGCTCGATCTCGCATTTGATTTGCCTGACACCGACATAGCAAGGCGCCTAGAAAAGCTCAGGGGGCTAAATCGAGATAAGGGAGTGTATGGAGGCAATGGTTGGGCTAACTACGCCGCGGCCTACTTCAACGACTGCCATAAATTTGCGGAGGGACTGAAGTATATCCTCAAGCCAGGCGGAACGGCGTTGGTCGTCATTGGGAATAGCATTCTACAGGGTGTGCCTATTCCGACAGACCAATACTTCGGGAAGATTGCTAAGGCAGTTGGGCTTGAGCTAGTAGGGATCGATATACCACGAACGACTCGTGTCGGGAACAGTATTATTCAATCGGATGTGCGAGTAGCAAAGGCACATAAGTCACATCAGTTGTATGAGGCTGTTGTTATACTACGCTGCACCTAACTCAGCTAGAACTTGCTGAATTCTGGCAAGTAATTGAGGAAGATTTGCCGCAGCGGTTGTTGCTCGACCTGCCCGCCCTGAGTGGACGACGTCCCACTCAGCCAATTTACCAGTCTCTCGATATTTTCCTACGACATGATTACCAAAGCCATCAATTTGGGAGTTCCAGAGTGGTTT
>DATEUF010000189.1:0-10494 GCA_035283325.1 Pyrinomonadaceae bacterium
ATGTCTCAAAAGCGTTGTTTCTAGCGCTGATGTTATCCTCGCACAATTCTTGCAGCTGCCGTTCAGTAGGACTAATCGACCGCTCAAGCCAAGACGCGTTACGTGCTCGTCGGTGAGATCTCCTTCACTTGTTCCGCAATAGATGCACTTACCTATTTCGGTTGACTGCCTTGTGTCTATAACTCTCCGCATAAGACGCCTGACTCCGATTTGCAAGTCACCATAGATTCACACAATCCAACCCCGACAGGCTAGCGTTAGCAAATGCGCCCTCAAGCTCTTACAAACTTCTGCGTTTTGATGGTGTATGAAGGGGGACCCCTAACAATGCTATACTCGCCTAACTCTTCGAGTTTCTTTAGCGAAATAGGAGCAGGATCATGGCCGTAAACTTGGAAGACCAACTGATTGATAAGGTGCGAGCGCTGCCTCCCAACAAACAACAGGAAGCGCTAAGACTCCTTGACACTCTTGCCAGTGGGCGAGCTCTGAACCTAACGGCACAGCTGGGGATCGCAAACCCATTTGGGAATCGTTGAAGAGGTCAACGCGGGGTTACCTAAAGACACTTGGGACGAAGTACCAACCGACGGCTCGATTAATCTCGATCATTATCTCAACGCAGCGCCGAAGCAAATAGGAGGACCGCGCTGTGGCTTTCAACGTTCAAATTGAAGCGCCTCCACTCACTGAAGATGCGACCGGTGCTCTGCGCGTCGGCAATTCGCGCGTTCTGCTGGAAATAGTCGTTCGCGCGTTCCAGGACGGCGCGACGCCGGAGACGATCGTGCAGCGATACTCTACGTTGGCACTCCCAGACGTTTACGCGGTCCTTGCTTACTATTTACGGCATCCCAACGAGGTCGAGGAGTACTTAGCTCGACGTGAACAGAAAGCCGAAGAAGTACAGCAACGAATTGAAAGTCAGCAGGGCGACCTAAGCGAAATCCGCGCCCGCTTGCTCACACAGCGACGGGCATAAGGACCAGAGATGCTGCGGCTGCTTGCCGATGAGAACTTCAACGGCGACATCGTGCGCGCATTGCTTCTGCGTCAACCGGATCTCGACATTGTTCGCGTTCAAGACGTTGGCCTTGCTGGTGTAGGTGACCCCGAGATCCTGGCCTGGGCCGCTGCGAACGATCGAATCATTCTTAGGCACGACCGTGCGACCTTACCCGATTATGCATATGAACGCCTGGCCGTAGGCGAAAACATGCGGGGCGTTTTCATCCTAAATGATCGGTTTCCAGTCGGGGACGCGACCCGCGAGATACTGCTAATGATTGCATGCAGCGAGCAAGCGGAGAGGCGCGACCGCGTGGTCTACCTGCTTTTGTGAAAGCGTGACGTTCCGGATAATCTGGATATTTACGACAGTAGCATTTCTGTGAGATCTTGAGGAATCATGAGGATCGACATTGACGGGCTTACCGAAGGTGAACTGATTGATCTCAACAATCGGGTTGTCGAGCGGTTGAAATTCTTGAGGCACATGCGGGCTCACTCCCAAATGCTGGAGTTCAGTATTGGCGATCGTGTTTCGTTTCAGCCGGAAGGTCGGCCTCTTCAGGTTGGTATGCTCACGCGCTACAACAAAAAGACTGTTACGGTTATCACTGAAAGCGGGGAGCACTGGAACGTCGCTCCCGGATTGCTGCGCCGCGTGAATAGCCCTCAGAGTGCCGACAAGCCTTCGGCAAATGTGATTCAGCTGCATCGAAAGTGAGTGGCGAATAGGATCCAGCGAACGGTTGCGCCACTCCTTACGCTCAAGCCTGATGGTGCCCGTGAACCGAAGCGGAAGAAATAGCATGGATATTCTGAAACAATACACTGACCGAGCGAACGAAATCATCGGAGAGCGCACGCCGGAAGAGGAGAAGTACGACCGTGAAGTCATACGCTGGATGCGCAGGGGCAAGAGCATAACCAAAGCGATCGCGAAGGCGAATGAGAAGTACCCGACAGAGGCGTTACAGGTTGACAACGATAACTTGCCGGACGTGCAGGCCCATTACGAGTACCTGGCGGACCACGAGGCCATCAACGAGAAATTAGACGCACTCAAGAAGATTAGCTTGGAACTTTAGCCAGCTATTGAACCTTGCCTCAGAAGTTCGAAGGCGATCTTCATCTCCATCGTAGGTGCGAAAAACAGGTTGCGAAGAGTGTCCACTGCGGGGAGCCATTTTTAGTAATGTAGCTGATGTAAGAAGGCTTTAGCTCATTGAGTCGGCATAGCCTGTCATAGCTAAGTCACAAGGTTTTGGGTGAACCACGTGGCTATGGCAATTTGTGACAAGTAAGCATCAAGGATTGAGTCCGCGACGTAGTCGCAGACTTTGTCAGGGTCTCCCTCAGTCACAGATTCTGAAAGTGAAACAGTGGGTCTTTAGTTGAAGTTCGCTGCTCCTTTACACCCCATTTTCGTCCCCGCCACACAAAATATGCCCCGGTCCCGTGGCCAGGTCTAGCTCCGAGCCAGTTCCTGACCGCCACCGCAGCACGCCCGGAATGTTGAGAGACGGCAGAAGATGGCTCGTCCAACACAGTGCTTCCGACAACCGCTGACAGCGAGTCCTGCCAGGATATCTTGTGGCCGATGCCAAAATGCACCTACGAATGATCCTGAACCAATGGCAGCCTTGAGTCGTCGCTACCATTGCCAGAGTGAAAATTGAAATGTGACTCCGGCGCCTAGTGGAGCATTAGTATGGTTGCCACACCCGCAAGCAACCCCGTGAGTTGCACAAAACTCTTCTTCAGCCCGGAATCGTGGTGCAGAATCGGCGCGAGATCCACCATACCGATGTACATAAAACTCGCCGCTGAGATTGTCAGGAAGAAAGGGATTCGCGGCGCAATAAACCCGAGTGCAAAGTACGTTGCGATCGCACCGGCAAAGGTGCCAAGAGAAGAAAGAAAGTTCGCCCAGTACGCTGTCCACCGCTGCCAACCACTCTCGATCAGAATCACAAAGTCTCCCAACTCCTGCGGGATCTCGTGGGCTATCACAGCCAAAGACGTCAGGACTCCAAGCGAGATTGATGAGGAGAAGGCGGTCGCAATTACCACACCGTCCACGAAATTATGGAAGGTATCACCGACGAGGATCATTGTGCCCGCCGGCAGTGGCCCATGGTGCTGACCTTGGCTTTCGTGTCGCTCTCCGGCGTGCCCGTGGGCGTGCGGCAATCGCAAGAATTTTTCGAGCAGGAAAAATCCGAACAGACCCGCCAGCAGAATCAATCCGACTTGCCTGGGGGCGACCTGGACCATAGCTTCTGGAAGAAGACCAATGAATGTCGCGCCCAGAAGTGTGCCCACGGCGTAGGCGAGCAAAATCGTCTTTAAGCGGTCGTGCAGCTTGGGGAAGGCGACGAGGGCTCCCGCCCCAATCAGGGCGCCGACGCTTCCCAGAAGACTGAAGATCAGTACGTATTGCAACGGCATTCCGGATTACCTTTCGACGTAATTAACCTTCCGGGGCAACACACGTGCCGTCTCGGCTGTAAGAAAATCAGTACAATTGCAGCAGCCCACTTGTTAATGCAAGGCAGAAGGGGGGATTTCCCGCAACCGAACAAGAGTTTTTACGCACTTCACAAGATTATTTTCCACAAATGCGAGGAGCATAGTTGAGAATTCGAGGGTACACCACTTGCGCCCCTGCTTAAGAAAAGGGAGGTTGGATATGAAGGTCCTTTTAGCCATCGACGGCTCGTTGTGTGGCCGCGGTCAAAGAGGTAGAAGCCCGGAAAGTGAAGAGAAGATGAAAAGCTTGAATGTTTGGAGAATCATGCTTGCGATAGTTGTACTATTCTCCTTTACCGTCGGCGAGGCGTACGCGCAAAGGCGTCGGGGTCAGGTAAAAGGGACGCCACGCTACGACAGGACCACGGAAGTGACCATGCGGGGCACGGTTGAAAAGGTCGAGAGCCAGATAGGAGGGATGGGGTGGAACGGCACACATCTCGTTGTCAGGTTCGAGGCCGAGACGCTGAAGGTTCTTGTCGGACCATCACACTATCTAGCCCAAAAGGGGTTCGCTTTTGCCGTGGGTGACGATGTCGAGGTCACAGGGTCAAAGGTAAAGTTCGAGGGCCACGACATTCTGGTGACGCGTGAGATCAGGAAGGGTGATTGGTGGTTGACCCTTCGCGACAAGCAAGGGATCCCCGTGTGGTCCAGGAGTAGGTGGCGCTACTAGCATCAAGATAAGCGGCTGGACCTACTCGGAAGATGGGTTGGAGCATGGGCAGGCAAACCATTCTCGTTTGAAAGTGGAGAGTTCTAGTAGCAGAACGATGAGAAAAAGGCTGAGGAAGTTCGGCGACGAATTGAGAGTCAGCATTGCGACTTAAGCGCAATCGCCCGCCTGCTCAACCAGCGACGGGCGTGAGGACCAGAGATGTCGCAGCGGAGCGGGCAAAAGGGATAAAGGCTATTTCTTTTCGCTCAGCTTGATGAGCCGCTCCTGATAGAGGGCACTATAAAGCTGAGCCGCTAAGGCGGATCTTAGGCCCTTAAGGATTGCGTATTGCTTAAGGGAGGCGTCTCTGTCTTTGAGCGTGAGGTAGGTCAGACCGAGCGTGTAATGGGCTCTGGCATGATTGCAATCAAGTGAGATCGCATGCTTGAGGCAATTGATGGCTGCCCCGTACTGATCAAGACGGATATAGGCAATGCCCAGATCGTAATGCGCTTCTGCATAGGTTGGACTGAGTCTGGCAGCTTGCTCGAAACACTGGCTTGCTTCCAAGAATTGATTCAGCGCGTAATACAAAGTGCCGAGGTTACTATACGCTAGAGCGAAGTCGGGCCTGATGCGAATGGCTTGCCGAAGAGAGACGATGGCATCGTTGTATAGGCCAGTATCAGCGTACGCATTGCCCAGATCGTTGTAAGCCTGGGCGTAGTCCGGTTTGAGATTGATCGCCTGACGAAGTAACTCGATCGCCTCTCCCTGTCGGTTCAAGTTGAGATACACATTCCCCAGGTTGAAACTCAAAACCGCGCTATTCGGTTCCAGGCGCAGGGCTTTTTTGAGTGGCTCAACGGCCTCTGCGTATCGACCTAGCCGAGCATATACATGGGCAAGATTGCCAAGCGCGGGCGCCAAGTCAGGTCTGAGTTGAATCGCCTGTTGGTAATCCTCGATCGCTTCAAGCCAGCGCCCGGCTCTGGTGCGATTATTCCCCCGCTGGAGGTACATTTCGGCACTGTCTTCCTGTTGACGCGGATGCTGACTTCTTCCTTCCACGGCTGGCGCGGCGAGGATGACGCTGAGGCAGACGATGATTGGCGAGAGGACTGGTAAGCCGGCTTTGCGGTAGTGCTGCTGTGCTCGAAGCATTTACGTTCTCCCTTTCGGGATGGGTTCGGTTTCCGTGTGAACCGAGGGGATCGATCTGTATTCAGGTTAAAGGCTTAATAGCGGAGCGTTCGAGCAATTTCTTTCCTCAGAGCTGGCAACTTGGTTACCAGAGGATGTTCCGCTTGTTGTAGCGGAAGGGGGTAGGTTCGAGTCCTACTTGCGGAGCCAGTAATCCCTCAGCAAACATAAATAAAGGCCACCCCAGGAGAGTGGCCTTCATTTGTTTTTGACGTGTCTTGTGCCCGTTTGAACGGTCATTGATTCAATTTGACCGCTTCACTCACCTTTGCTCCTCCCTCTTTCATTATTGAAAATTTCAGTGCACCTTATTTCTTTTTGTTTTTTCACCTAACGGAAAAGTCTAAGTTAACGCACTTGAATGACTATCAAATTGAGAAAAGATTTCTCAAAAAGGATCCTCCACAAGTGTCTCTGAACTTAGTGCCCACCGCAAATCTGAGCCCGGCATACGTATTGCCCTGGGTTAGTCCACGAGTTCGCGCTTGCTCGTACTAACTACTTGGGCATTAGCCGCCCCGGCCAAGCCGACCAGCTCAATATACTTGCCATGCAAATCACCTTACCTTTCGTGCGGACTACGAGTGAAGGCAAGTAGCGTCAGAGTTAAGGGCATAACACAGATGAAGACGCAGAAACTTTACACCTCGGTGCGACTGATGGTAGCACTCGCCGTTCTCTTCGTTGCGCTCAGCGCCGGCGCTTTGCCGCAATTCCTTGTGTCTACCGCTCAGGCTAACGCTGAACGGGCCGCAACCAAAATCTCAAGCGATCTTGCAGCGAAGGTAAAGAAGGCGAACGAGGGCGACACACTAAGCGTCATCGTGCAAACCGATGAGTTGTCCGAGGCAGGGCTGGAAGCACTCTCGCTTTCGCTCGGCGGCAGCATGAAGCATCGATTCGCCAACTTCGACTCATTTGAGCTGAAGGTGCCCGCCAAGGCCGTCTCCTCTTTGGCTGGCACGGCGGGGGTCAAACACATTTCACTTAATCGTGCTGTCTATACGCTCGGCCACATCTCGCTCACTACCGGCACTGATGCGGTCCGTAAGACTAGCGGAGTAACGACGAGTGAACTCGATGGAACGGGCATAGGCATCGCCGTTCTCGACTCCGGGATCGACGTCGCCCACACAAGTTTTCTCGATCGAGACGGCATCTCCCGTATCGTTTACAGCAAAGACTTCACGGGTGAGAATCGGACGGACGACCCTTACGGCCACGGCACGCACGTCGCCTCTATCGCGGCCGGCAACGGGCGTATCTCCAATGCGGCCTACCTCGGCATCGCCCCGAACGCCAACGTTATTAACCTCCGCGTCCTGAACGCGCAGGGTCAGGGATCAGTTGCCGCCGTGCTTGGTGCCCTCGACTGGATAATGCAAAACCGCACCGCATACAACGTCCGCGTCGTCAACTTGAGTCTGGGCATGCCGGCCATCGACTCTTACCAGGACGATCCGGTTTGCCGCGCCGTGCGACGACTGGTGGACGCCGGCGTGGTAGTTGTTGCGGCTGCCGGCAACCGCGGCAAAGATGCGGCGGAGCAAAAGGTTTACGGGGGTGTCCACGCCCCGGGCAACGAGCCATCTGCCATCACGGTGGGCGCGGTCAACACCTTAGGCACGGACTCTCGAGCGGACGACGTTGTTGCTACTTACAGCTCGCGGGGACCGACGCGCAGTTACTGGACTGATACCGCAGGCGCAAGACATTATGACAATATCGTCAAGCCTGACCTTGTTGCGCCAGGCAACAAGATGGTGAACGCACAGGCTCCGGGCAACTTACTGGTGACGCAGAACCCTCAGTTGGACGCCAACGTGAGTCCGGTTGCGGCCCGCGAGATGATGTACCTCAACGGCACCTCTATGGCGGCCCCGGTCGCGGCGGGCGCCGCAGCCCTACTGTTCCAGGCCAATCCGGCGCTCACACCTAACTTGGTGAAGGTGTTGCTGGTGTACACCGCGCAGGAATTGCCCGGAGCGAACGTCTTCGAGCAAGGCGCGGGCGAGCTCAACGTCGAGGGAGCGGTGCGGCTCGCTTGTCTCGTGCGCTCGGACCTCACTGCGACCACCCCCTTAGGCGCACCGCTACTAGCGACCAACGAAATGGTTCAGCCGACGACTACTATCGCCGGGTACACCTTCCCGTGGGTGCAGCGGGCCATCTTGGAGCGCACTTATGCTTCAGGCGCTGCCCTCATCACTAAATACCAGAAGGTCTACGGCCTAGGGATATTACTAGGCGACGGGATTATGGTGAGTGATGGAATCATGGTTGGTGACGGGATCATGGTAAGTGACGGAATTATGGTCAGTGACGGGATCATGGTAGGCGACAACGTCTCCCTGAAGAACGGGGACCTGCTGGCGAACGGCATTATGGTCTCGGACGGCATCATGGTCTCAGACGGCATCATGGTTTCTGACGCGATGATGATTTCGAACGGCATTCTGGTCGGGGACACCCTGCTACAGGCCATGTCGGCGACCGTCGGCGGTGACGCTACGACGGCTACTATTCCAAGCCCGGACAACGGAAGCGACTGTTTAGCCTACTGATCCCTTTTACCCGAGCTTCTTGGGGCTGCCCTCCCTCCGACGACAGCGGTACCCATTCCCACAATTGATTGTTCAATTAATTCTTCTGCTCGGTGGCAATGGAGTATAATTGTTCGGCGGCCCGCCGCTCGCCCCCTTCTCACCTCGATTCGAACGCTCGCCAACACCTTGAAGTAAACTATTAGCTTTACATGATCGAGACGCACGCGCCAGAGCTAACGAGCAGACAGCGGCTTCACCAGCCGTTCATGCATCTGCTAATCAGCGCCGGCGCCGCTGTCTGCCTGTACTCCGCCTACCGCCTTGAGACCTCAGGCCTCGACTTTCAGTTCCTGCTGCTCGCCTCCTTCACCGTGCTAATCGGCTCCCGTATCGGTGTTCAGATCCCTAAGATTCATGCTGAGATTACTGTCTCCGACACCTTTATCTTTCTCACGATGCTGCTCTACGGGGGTGAGGCGGCCGTTCTGCTCGCCAGCGCCGAAGCCCTCTGCTCCTCACTCCGCTTTAGCAAGAAGTGGATCACCAGATTTCTCAACGCGTCCCTTCTGGCTTGTTCCACCTTCGTCACCGTGTGGGTCTTGCGCCTCTCATTCGGGCCAATTACGAACCTGATTCCCGGTGCTTACCACAGGCAATTCATCCTCGCCGTCTTCCTGATGGCGCTGACCCAGTATGGCGTCAACTCGGGTCTTGCCGCGTTGCGTGACTCGCTGAAGCTAAACCGGTCGTTCTGGCAGACCTGGCACGACTTCTACCTGTGGACCTCAATCACTTACTTCGCTGGCGCTTCCGCCGCTGCGATCGTGGCCAAGCTAGTCGGGGGACTCGGCTTCTACGCGTTCGTCGTGTCTCTGCCCATCATAGGGATCATCTACTTCACTTACCGCACCTACCGCAAGAGTCTCGTGGCGGCGGAGAACCATGCCGCGGAGCAGCAGCGTATCAGCCATGCTTTACTGGAAAGCGAAGAGCACTTCCGCAACGCCTTCGATCACGCAGCCGGGATGGCGCTGGTTACACCGGATGGACGATGGCTGCAGGTCAACAAATCGCTCTGCGATATCCTCGGCTACTCCGAGGAGGAGCTCTTAGCCGGCGACTATCAATCTATAACTCACCGCGACGATTTGAGCCGAGGTTTACTGCATGTTTACGAATTGCTCCAGGGGAAAATCCCCGCGAGCCACAGCGAGAAGCGATACGTACACAAGGACGGGCGTGAGATCTGGGTGCTTGAAAGCCTATCGGTCGTGCGCAGTGCAGACAACACCCCGAAGCACCTGATCTTTCAAATCCAAGACATCACGGAACGCAAGCGGGCCGAGCAGCAAGTGCGCCATGCCGCCTTTCACGATGCCCTGACCAACCTGCCGAACCGAGCCATGCTGGCGGATCGGCTGAGCTTGGACCTGGCCCGGGCCAAGCGTAACCAGAACTACCACTTTGCCGTCCTCTTTCTCGACCTGGATCGCTTCAAGATTGTCAACGATAGCCTCGGCCACACGATGGGTGACCAACTGCTGGTTGAACTGTCGCAGCGTCTGGAATCCTGTCTGCGAAAGAACGACACCGCGGCGCGCTTGGGCGGCGACGAGTTTGCCCTCATCCTGGACGACATCAAAGACCCGCTCGACGCGGTGTACGTCGCGGAACGGGTGCAGGAGAGCCTAGCAAAGCCCTTCGACCTCAACGGCCAAGATTTTTACACCTCCGCGAGCATCGGCATCGCCTACTCCAGAACTGGCTACGAGCGCCCGGAAGAAATTCTGCGCGACGCGGACACGGCAATGTACCGCGCCAAAGCGAATGGCAAAGCCCGCTACGAAGTGTTTGATTCCGAGATGCACCAGCGTGCTCTTCGGGCGCTGAAGCTCGAGGGTGATTTGCGGCGCGCAATCGAGCACGGGGAGATCCGTGTCCACTATCAGCCGATCCTTTCACTTACAACGCGGGAAGTGATCGGGTTCGAGGCGCTGGCCCGTTGGTTTCACCCGGAGCACGGCACGATCCCGCCCGACAAATTCATCCCGCTGGCCGAGGAGACGGGGCTGATTATTCCCCTAGGCGGACTGGTGCTGCGGACCGCCTGCCGGCAGTTGAAGCAGTGGAATGACAGATACGGCAATGTCGATAAATCTTGGACAATAAGCGTCAACATGTCTGGCAGGCAGTTCTCACAGCCTGGCTTAGTCCAACAGATAGAGCAGGTACTCAGGGATACCAGGCTTGCTCCTGGCTGTCTACGCCTGGAGCTCACAGAGAGCGTGGTGATGGAGAACGCCAACACCGCCGCCGACATGCTACATCAGCTTAAAGAGTTGGGGGTGCAGTTGAGCCTTGACGACTTCGGCACCGGCTATTCCTCCCTCTCCTATCTACATTGCTTCCCAT
Organism: Pyrinomonadaceae bacterium; assembly: GCA_035283325.1. Taxonomy (GTDB): domain Bacteria; phylum Acidobacteriota; class Blastocatellia; order Pyrinomonadales; family Pyrinomonadaceae; genus PSRF01. The sequence continues at coordinate 10,357 of DATEUF010000189.1, forward strand.
TCGACATTCTGAAGGTCGACCAATCCTTCATTGCTAAAGTGACCAGTGATCGGGAAATTGCGGGCATTGTCGAAACAATCATGGTCTTGGCAGGCAAGCTAAGTAAACAGATTGTGGCGGAAGGTATTGAGACCGAAG
>DATEUF010000190.1:0-21268 GCA_035283325.1 Pyrinomonadaceae bacterium
AAAGCTGATTCATGACTGTTCCCATGCTCCAGCAAAAGAAACGCGGGCAAAGCAAGGAGCAACATATATGAGAACAGAGTTCAGTCCAAGAAAAAACGGCACTCCCACAAACAGGCCCCAACCGTAATCAGCCAGGCCATAGATGCTGAGGGGAGTTAAAACAAGTCCCAGGATCACAGTCGCCAGTATTCCCATGGCTGCGCTGCCAATTGCGCTCTCAGGGATGACACGGAGTAATACGTGGCGAAAACGAGAGGTGCCGAATCGATCAGGCGGTTTCGTAGCCGAAGGCATGATTGTAAGGAGCAAAAAGAAGAACAGGTTGATGAATGGTAAGAAGAATGAGATGACTAACCACAGAGGTAATCCTGCGTCTCTGAGCCGGCGCAGGGTAAGTACAATGCCCGCCCAAATAAAGGGTAGAGCGACCAGAACCAGCACAGCAAGGAACCGGGCGCGCTGAGGTAGAATTAAATTAATGCCCCTGTCACCGAAATCCCAATAATTGAAGACACTCCATTCGTATCCATACGCTGAAGCAGCTACTCGGTCGATGTTGTATTTGATCGCGAAGAGGAAGAGCCCAAGCCCGGCGTACTTGCCGCGCCCTACTTCTCCACGCCAGGTCCAGAGATCGGAAGGTTTCAAACTCAAGGCATTTGTGACAGTCTGCTGTGAAAGTTACATCGTGAATGAAAACGCATGCAATAGTATCTGCGAATGGATCAACGTCCCAGCTTGGGCGGAGCCACTGCCAACGATCCGGGCGGCAACACCGGTACCCACGCTGCACGAACTGTGGGCCTCCACGTTTACGAAGGGTGCGCCTTTCAGGCTATGATTCCTGTGTTGCCATGTCAATCCTGATTGCTGAAGACAACGTCGCCCAGCGCCATTATCTCCGGGAGATTCTGGAAAGGGAGTTTCCTACCCATCTTCCCGTGCTCGAGGCGGGTGATGGTGAGGAGACGATAAGGCTCGCACTGGCGCACAAACCGGAGCTCTCAATTCTGGACATCCAGATGCCTAAACTCTCCGGAGTCAAAGCAGCCCGAGCGATCTGGCGGGAATATTCGAGGGCCCGCATCATCTTCTGGACGCAGTTTCCCCATGAGATCTACATCAACGAAATCCGCAAAATAGTAAAGTCAGTGGATCCACCTCCTGCCTACGGCTTCATTCACAAAAACAATCCTGAATCGCGGTTTCTTCGTTTCGTGGCTGCCGTGCTCGAGGACGGCGCAGACATGATCGATCCGGCCTTCAAGGATTCCTTCAAGCGACCGCTGCTAACAGAGTTTGAAGCCGAGGCCCTTTATTATCTCGCGCTGGGGCTCTCCAACTGGACCATTGCGCGCAAGTGTTCACTCAGTTTACGAGGCGTGGAGAGCCGGCTTGCTACGCTCTACGAGAAGCTTTTCGTTTCAGTGGCAGAAGGCACTGAAAATGAAGCGTACGATAAACTTGCCTACAACATTCGCACACGGGCATTTTTTGAAGCCCTGCGACGCGGATTGTTGAACAGCGACGAACTGGAGAAAGCGTCGCAAGATTTGGAAGGCTGGCTCGAACGCGATCGCAAGCGCTTTCTCGACGAACAAACCCGCGAGGCGAGCCCAGCACCCGTAAAACGCGGAGACGGTCAAACACGACGGCGCTCCGAAGGCTGAGTCCAGACCGCGAAAGAACCAGATACTTTGGCCTGAACTGCCCCGTGTGTATGGATGCCCCAGTCCTCCAAATGAAGAGTCACAAAAACAAAAAGACGATCTTAAGCGTGCGCGCGCGCCTCAGTGTCTTTTTCTTGCTGCTGCTTTTCATCTGCTTTTTCCTTAGCACCTTTCGTCATACTCCAGTCTCTTTCTCCCTTGCTGCACAAGAGGAAACTATTCAGCCACAGGCAAGTCCCTCACCATCGCCTTCACCATCGCCAACGCCAGTTACGAGTCTCCATCAGTGGGGCTCGGTTACGCTTTTCCATGGTTTGCCTTCAGACCGCGTGCGTGCAATAGCACAGGGACCGGATGGCGCAATGTGGTTTGGGACTGACGGCGGCCTCGCAAAACTCGACGGTCGGCGCACACAAGCCATCTCGGATTCGGAGATTTCAACGGGTCGAGTCCTGGCGTTAGTAACCGATGCCGCAGGCGCGCTCTGGATTGGAACAGAAAGCGGCGCCGCGCGGATGACTTACGGAAAGGCTGAAGCTATTAAGGAGCTGAAAGGCAAGACGGTCACTGCGCTGCTCGTAAAAAAGTCAGGCAATGTCGTGCTGGCGACTGAACAAGGGATGATCTATGAGTGTCAAACAAAGTCGGACGGCTCGATTCAAGTCATCCCGTTGCTTGAGGAATCATTGCAGAGCGCCGACCGAGACAATCGCGGGCCGTTGCCGTTGACAAGTCTCACTATTGCGCACGACAAACTACTCGCCGGGTCACTAAGCCGAGGCCTACTCACCATCGAAAATGGCACGGCCCAGGAAGTGCAAGCGCGCCGACCAGCCTTTTTTGTTCGCGCGCTCGCCACTGACGCCCGGGGCCAACTGTGGGTCGGAACCAGGAGCCGGAAGGATGAACCAGCCCTGCATTCGACTGAAGAAATGTTGCAGTTTTCTGGTTTTGACGCTCCGACCGGAACCGTGATGTCGCTTTATCCGGGCCGCGAAGATGACATGTGGGTAGGCACTGATGGGCGCGGCGTTTTCCACTTTTCGGCCAACAGAGAGATCGAGCGTCTTACATTTGACGGGACACTTGGTGGACTCCGTTCAGACCATGTCTATTCCATTTTTGTAGATCGTGAAGGTGTGATCTGGTTCGGCACAGACCGGGGTGTTTGTCGTTACGATCCACAGGCTCCGCAAGTAGAATCGGTGGGTGACAATCCCGAAAGTAATTTTGTGCGGACTGTGTTTGAAACTTCAGGTGGTCGAGTTCTCGCGGGAACGAATCGAGGTCTATATGTCTACATTGAAAATACGCATTCATGGAAACCGGTCATTGAACTATCCCGCAATGTTATTTACGCCCTCAATGAGGACCAGTCTGGACGTTTGCTAGTTGGCTCCGCGAGCGGTTTCTACATCAGCCAGGGTACTCTTGGGGAAGGAAGCGTGGAGGAGTTGACCTTTTCGCGCCTTGAAGCAGCCTCTGGAAATATTGACAGCAGTGGTACAAGGGCGATTACTCACTGTAGCGGTTCAATCTATATTGCGAGCTTTGGGCGGGGAGTCGAAGAGCTTCAAACCTCACGCCTTCGACTCACATGGCCCAAAGACAGCAAGACATCGCGTCAAGTCATTAGCCTGTATTGTGACAATAATCAACGACTGCTAGTCGGTACTGTCAATAATGGAGTTCTGGTCCTCGAGCATGACGAAATTACGGCCGATCCCACCTTGGCAAAGCTGAACGGCAACACTGTCCGGGCCATTTCGCGCACGATGTCGAGTGGTTTATGGGCTGCCACTAATCGCGGCCTGTTTGTTTGCAAACCAGGCGCCGACTGTGCTCTCGTTTCTCCTCTTGAAGGCCGGTCGATTAGCGCACCACCTGATCGAAACGAATTATGGTGTGCGACAACAGGCGGCGGCCTGCTCAAGATTTCGATTGATGAACAGGTCGGACCAATACTATCGCAGTTGGATGCTGAACAAGGGATGCCGTCGCAGAATGCCTTTGCGGTCCTGTCACGACGCCAGCATGATGGATCTGAGCAATTATTGATTGCCACCAATCGTGGTCTGGTTCGCTATATACCAGGTCGCATGGCTCCGACACTTTACGCAACTCGCATTATCAGCAAGCGCATTCACCAAGCTGCCGAGTTGAGAGCAGGCTTGGATCTGGAATATCCGCAGAACAGTCTATTACTCGACCTGGCGGCAATCAGCAGCCGGACTTTCCCCGAACAGTTTCAGTATGCGTTTATTCTTTCCGATAGCAAGAACAACGTTGTACGAGAGAAACTTTCGCGCGAATCTCAGTTTGCCATGGAGGGCCTGAATCCCGGCAAATACCGGGTTATTGCTCGTGCGTTTACCAAGGATTTGATTGCCTCCGAGCCTTTGACTTTCGAATTCAGTATTGCGCGGGCGCCGTTCCCCTGGACCTCTACCGCCCTGGCCATCTTGCTGGCCTTGACCTTGCTTGCGTTGTTTTGGGCGTTGCGCGAAAGGCGAAGGATTGCCGCTACGAGTGCTGCTCTGGTCGGAGCAAATAAGGATTTGGCAGACGCCAGGCTGAGTCTGGCCAACGAAGCGGAACGCGAGCGGCGGCGCATCGCGCGTGACCTGCATGATCAGACGCTGGCAGATTTGCGTCACCTGATGCTCGTTACCGATCAACTACCATCGAATGGCGAAGGACAGAAAAGAAAATTCGATGCGTCCGACTTGCGTAGCGAGATTGAATCCATCTCCCAGGAGGTAAGGCGCATTTGTGAAGACTTGAGTCCTTCGGTTTTGCAGAACGTGGGCTTCGCCGCCGCGCTGGAATTTGCCTTATCACATGCTGCTCAAGGTGCACCAGCAGACAAAAGATTTGCCTACGAATTCGTATATGACGAGTCACTTGAAGAACACGCGAACCTGCCGCAGAGTGTTCAAATACAGATCTATCGTATCGTGCAGGAAGCGGTCAATAACATATGGAGTCACGCTGGAGCGACCTGGGTTAAGTTAACTCTAACTAACGATCCGGTTGAGGGTTTCATACTGAAGCTCGAAGACAACGGGCGGGAATTTGAGCCGGAACTAAGTTCCAGAACCGACGGCCGCGGTCTGGCAAACATGCGCGCGCGTGCCGGCTTAATCCATGCGGAGATCTCGTGGTCGCCCCGCGCTGGCGGCGGCACTTTGTTTACGTTGCGGAGGAGCGGAACGGAGAAAGAGGCAGAAACCAATGGTAGGCCCTGGAGTTCTAAATCTCAGTCATGAAGTAGAGTCGGCCATCTCTGCTGCCAAACCTGTCGTTGCGCTCGAGTCAACGGTTATTGCGCACGGGCTTCCGCGTCCAGAAAATTTTGACATTGCGCAACATATTATCCAGACCGTCCGAGATGCTGGAGCGGTTCCGGCACAGACAGCGATTCTTGACGGTAAGCTACAGATCGGTTTGAGCAACAGTCAACTGAAGTTCATCGCCGAGAACGAACAGATCAAAAAGATCAGTATTCGTGATCTTACGATTGCAGTGGCGGCCGGCTGGAATGGAGCCACCACCGTAGCCTCAACCATCTGGCTGGCTTATCGCGCCGGTATCAAGGTTGTCGCTACGGGGGGAATTGGCGGAGTACACCGCGGAGCTCTTCCCGATGTGTCGGCGGACCTTCCGGAATTATCCCGCACTCCTGTCGTGGTGGTCTGTTCAGGAGCTAAGATTGTTCTTGATCTTCCTGCGACACGCGAGTGGCTGGAAACTAATGGCGTCGCGATCGCCGGGTACCAGACAAGCGAAATGCCCGCCTTCTATTCCCGCAGAAGTGGATTGCCGGTCGATGTGAGGATCGAAACCCCAGACCAGATTGCAGAGCTTGTAAAAGCACGAAGCTTTTTGGGACTACAGATGGCTCTGCTGGTAACAGTGCCAGTACCGCGAGCGGCCGAGGTTTCTTCTGCTTTGCTCGAGCGATTGCTGAACGACGCCATTAAAGCAGCGGAGAAGAACCGTGTCGGCGGACGCGAACTCACTCCCTTTCTGCTGTCGCAGATGACCCAGCGAAGCGACGGCGCGACACTGCGCGCGAACGTCGCCCTGCTCGAAAACAATGCTCGCATAGCCGCTGAGATCGCGAAGGCCCTGGGCAGCTAATTGAACTCAACCACTCGAAAGCAACTTTCTCGTACGCTTTGAAAATAGTTAATAGATCGCTGTCCATCTCTTACCCGGGTCAACTCAATAACAGGAAGGCTTTCAAAATTTCGTAGCCCATAACTAATCCTCTCTCGATACCATCACCACTGACTCACTCTATTTGCCATCATCCAGTGTTCGAAGAAGGCGGGCAAACGCCGAACCGGAGTCTGTCGGGAAAAGTGTTTCACCGTGCTTTCCGTGTCTCCATGACGCCAATTTTCGTGAGTGTGTGTCCAGTGTTGAACTGTGCTAAGGTAGCTCAAATCTTCGGTATACAAATCAATCAGGGGGAATTATGGCGGAAGAAACCGAGAAGTGTCAAAACGCTGCCTGCTCTTGTAAACCTCAGGCCGGCGGTAAATACTGCAGTGCTTCGTGCGAGGGCGCCGGCAAGACCATCGAAATTGATTGCGACTGCGGCCATCCAGACTGCAGCGGAAACTTTTAGTGAAACCGCACCAAAACGAAAGAGGCACTCAAATCAGAGTGCCTCTTTGCTCTTCCTCAGTTAAGTAACACTATGGCTTCTGCTTGGGAGCGGGCGTTGGCGTAGACGTCGGGGCCGCCTCATCCACTTCCGTTATCTTCACCTTACTGCTGAAGCGTTGAAAATCTGTGTATTTCACCAGCATGCGCACGTGCACTGCCTGTCCATTTTGAAAGACCAGATGGTCGTCAGCATAGGTGTAGGTTGGGAACCAGTACCGGCCGTCAATCTGTTCGCGATAAGTTTCAAAAAGAGGGAATCGCTGCTTACCTTCTGGGACACCCTTGCCTCGCACTTTGACTATCTGTAGATCGCGGGCATCAACCCAAATTCGTCCCTGAAAATACCGCTCTTTTGATTTCTCGGGGTGCGGCATGGCTTTTGGCCCAACATCGAATACGTATGTGTCGAGCTCGTCCACATGCTCCGGACCGACAAAGGTGAAATTGTATTGGCTCAGTTTTGATGCCTCAAGTGCAAATGGCTGAATGCCTCCCAAATCATCAATGTCTTCCTGGGTCACGGAAATCTCCGTTAAGGTAGGTGTCGGGAAGTAGGTGATCTTTTCGTAGCGGTTGCCCTGATCATCAAATACAAATTGCGAAACTCGATGATATTCCCCTGTAATTTCACCGCCCAAACCAACGGTCTGCACTGTTGCGTCACGCTTGAATGCATACTGGTTGAGCGCTTGGCGAAATTCGGTCTCTTTTGTAGTAAACGCGCGGATGATGGCGGCCACATCCGGTACTGAGCCGTAAACAGCGGGCTGTTGCAGCGACCCAGCTGCCTTGCTGGCTGATGAACTTAAAGCAGTTCCCATTAACAAAACAATTAAAAGCCCCGGAACAAGTTGAAGTCTCATCTTCGCAGCCCCCTGCAGAAATTAATCAACTGGCTTGGATGCAAAACGGAGCAAATGGGTTTGGCGAGCAAAGGCCTTCAATTAGTACAAATCTGCAGGAATTGGGGTTAGGACACAGCCATGTCCAGAAACTGCCTTGCCAGCCTGGGCCCCGTCCCTTCGTCTTCATGTTTGAAAAAGACGAAAACGTCCTGCCACTTCTGGTTTTGGATAAGCTCGAGCCATTGCCTTAGAGCTTCTTCCGGATAGTTTACGCGCCGCAAACGTACATAACCCCAATTAGCAGTTCGATCGATGTGGCTTGCGGGTAAGTCGTCCGTGTCCGAGACGCACAGAGGGAGATTATGCGCGCTGAGTAACTCCAATACGTCATTGTCGAACCAGGTTGGATGACGAAACTCAAAAGCTGCACGCCCTTGCGGCGAGAGCAGTTGCACAAAGTCCTTAAGCCGTTCCAAATCCTTTTTCATGTTAGGTGGCAGCTGAAAAAGGACCACACCGAGTTGCTCTCCCAGTACTGATGCAGTATCGAGAAAGTATTTCGTTTCATCCCCTACGTCTTTCAGCCTTTTGAAATGCGTGATTCGTTGCGGAGCTTTAAGCACGAAACGAAAACCTTTCGGCACCTGCATCTGCCAGTTTTCGAGCATGCTCTTCTGCGGCAAACGATAGAAGGTGTTATTGATCTCAACTGTAGGAAGCTTTGAGCTGTAAAACGAGAGCATCTCTCGAGCAGGCAGTTTTTCCGGATAGAAACTTCCCTTCCATTCCTTGTAGCTGTAGCCGCTTGTACCGACAAGAAGATTCATGATCTGGCGTGCCGAGTTTTAGCCATAGTGCAGTCAAGGCGTTGTCGCGTCAAGCGATTCTGTGATACACAGCATAAGCTTCAATTCTTTGATTTCAACACCGGAGTAGAGCACGGGTAATGTCACGAGTCACGCCAAATATCGAATCCATCATGCATGAGGAGCGGGTTTTTCCACCGCCGGAGGCATTCTCTGAAAAGGCCCACGTCAAGTCCATGCAAGAGCTGGATACGTTGCGCGCCGAAGCCTCATCCAATGCGGAGGGCTTCTGGGCCCGGATGGCCGAGGAGCTGGCCTGGTTTAAGAAGTGGGACCGAGTACTCGAATGGAAGGCCCCACACGCCCAGTGGTTTGTGGGCGGCAAGATCAATCTTGCCCATAACTGCCTAGACCGTCATCTCTCGACATGGCGACGCAACAAGGCAGCGCTTATCTGGGAGGGAGAGCCAGGCGACCATCGCACGCTGACTTATCAACAGCTTCATAGCGAAGTTTGCCGTTTCGCCAATGTCTTAAAGCGTGCTGGGATCCAAAAAGGTGACCGGGTTGCCCTGTACATGCCTCTCATCCCGGAGCTGGCGATTGCAATGCTGGCCTCAGCCAGGATCGGCGCTACTCACTCCGTCATCTTTGGCGGATTCTCGGCCACGGCCCTGGTCGATCGTATCAACGATGCAAACTGTAAGATTGTAGTCACAGCTGATGGCGGTTGGCGGCGCGGCCATGAAGTGAAACTGAAGGCTGCGGTAGACGAGGCGTTGCGTCAAACTCCGTCAGTGCGGGCCTGCATAGTTGTGCGACGGACCGGTGAGCGCGTTCACATGGAAGCAGGGCGTGATTACTGGTGGCACGAATTGATCGAAACTGTGGATGCAAACTGTCCTTCCGAACATTTGGACAGTGAACATCCGCTTTACATTCTTTACACCTCCGGGACGACCGGCAAGCCGAAAGGAATTCTTCACACGACGGCGGGTTATCTTCTGCAGGCCCATCTAACCAGTAAATGGGTCTTCGATCTGAAGGATGAAGATATCTACTGGTGCACTGCCGATATAGGATGGGTAACCGGCCACAGCTATGTTGTTTATGGCCCATTATCAAATGGCGCGACAGTCCTGATGTATGAGGGCGCCCCTAATTATCCAGAACCGGATCGGTTCTGGAGCATTGTGGAGCGTCATCGGGTCAATATTCTTTACACGGCCCCAACAGCAATCCGCGCCTTCATCAAGTGGGGAGAACACTGGCCGTTGAAACACGATCTCTCAAGCCTGCGATTACTCGGCACCGTGGGCGAGCCCATTAACCCAGAAGCGTGGATGTGGTATCGGGAAATTATCGGCAAGGGTCGCTGCCCGATTGTCGATACCTGGTGGCAAACTGAAACCGGGGCAATCATGATCACGCCTTTGCCCGGAGCAACCCCGACCAAGCCCGGTTCCGCTACTAAACCATTTCCGGGCGTCGAGGCTGACGTAATGACCCGTGACGGAAAATCCGTAGGGCCTGATGAAGGCGGTTACCTTGTAATCCGCCGGCCATGGCCGGCAATGCTGAGAACGATCTGGGGAGACGACGAACGCTATCGCCAGCAATATTGGTCGCAGATAGAGAATATTTACTTTGCCGGCGATGGCGCTCGCCGTGACAAAGACGGCTACTTTTGGATCATGGGTCGCATTGACGACGTTATTAATGTCAGCGGCCATCGCCTGGGTACGGCTGAAGTTGAAAGTGCGCTGGTTTCGCACGAGGCCGTCGCCGAGGCTGCCGTCGTCGGCCGTCCCGATGAGCTTAAAGGCTCGGCAATAGTTGCTTTCGTCACCCTGGAAGGTTCTCACGCACCGTCAGAAGAATTGAAAGAGCAGCTGCGCGCGCACGTTGGCAAAGAGATCGGCGCGCTCGCTCGACCAGATGAGATCCGTTTTTCGGATGCCCTGCCGAAGACCCGATCTGGAAAGATCATGCGTCGCCTGCTGCGTGAGATCGCCACCAGTGGCTCAGTGGCCGGAGACGTTACTACTCTCGAAGATTTCTCGGTGCTCGAAAAGTTGAGAGCGGAAGAAGAATGAGCGCTATTTTGATGAGGTCCAAGACCACCCCGGAAGGTGAACCGGAAATGCGGCGCCTTTCATTTCCCGAACCGGGACGATCTAGTATGATTACGCCCTTGCAACTGACCGTTTCCGGGGTGTCTTCTCTAGACCCCTTTCGGATGGATTTCAACAAGCGGTTATCGGCGCCAGCGAAGTGAAAGCAAGGAGTGGACGTCACAATGCCTCGCCAGATCGAAACAGAAACGCGTTTAGGGCCGCGGTATCTTGCCTCCTTTGAAGTTCGTGCCGAGTGGGATGAACCGGGGGGCGCTCATATTGTAGCGGAGGGCATCACTGAGAACGTGGGCCCGGAAGGCACGCTGGTTCACTTGCCCCGACAACTACCGGACGTTGGCAGCACTGTGCGTTTGGAGGTGCAGAGCGAGCAAGGCAAGAAGTTGCAGTTTATTGCGGAGGTATTACGCATCGAGCGTAATCCAGGTCACCCGCTCGCCGCTCTTCAATTGCTCGGCGAAACCGATGAATGGAGAGGACTGATCTGGGAACCGGCCGCGCCTCGTGTAACCACTCCACCAGTCGCTGATAAAGAGGACGAAGGAGAAGAAGGAGAAGAAGGAGAGTAGGGTAACAAAGGACTAGCCAACTAGAAAGCACAGACTCATGACACTCCCCCAGTCGGTACCGTCGCACGAGAGGCGCAAGTATCCTCGCTACTTCGTAACCTTGAAGATGACTATGGCCATTGAAGACAAGAGCCTCCAGGAACCACTTGGCCTGGCTGAACCAGACGATATTAGTCTTGGCGGCGTTCGCGTGCGAAATTTGCCTGCCTGCCAGGAAGTCAAGGTTGGCGACCATCTGGAACTTCTGCTCATAGATCGAGAAGATGCTTTGTCTCTGAATGGCGAGGTAGTCCACCATGCGACTCCCGATACGTTTGGAGTTGAGTTCATTGATCTGAGTCAGGGTCAGGAACTTGCGGTGCGTGGAATAATCTCGCGTCTACATGATCTCTCCACCTAACAGCCGTGAACGATAAAGAACGTCAATTCGACGTTGGGCAGGCGGCAACTAAAGCCGCAGAGATGTCCTGGCCACAAACGCGCGTCATTCTGCGCGTTATCTTTATTGTGCTTATCGTCGCCGTGACCCTCTGGATTGTTGTCAAATTAACAGGCGTCATTCTACTTCTGGTTCTCTCGATCTTTTTTGCCTATTTGGTATCTCCGTTGGTGGATTTTTTGCGACGGCCCATCAAACTGAGTGGGCGCGTGTGGGAAATGCCACGGGTGCTGGCGATTGTAGTGGCCTACGTGACCATCCTTGCGGCTCTGGGGGTGGCGATGTGGGTAATATTGCCGCGCTTAGGCAACCAGTTTCCCGAATTCACTGAACAGGCACGTGCCTACTGGAAAGAGCTGGGCGAAAGAATGCAGGGTATCGATGAATACTTTCGACTGCATCGGATGCCAGGGCCACTGATGGATGTGATCAATCGAGCCGTGCCGAGCCTGGTGGAGAGGGTCAGTCAAAATCTTAGTTTGTTCTTAAATGCAGTTCTAGCCTGGGTCATTTATATTCCCTGGCTGATATTGATTCCAATCTTAAGTTTCTTTCTTCTGAAAGATGCCGAGACCTTTCGACGCTCGGCACTGCAGATGTTACCCCGTGGCAGATGGCGCTGGCGCGGTGACGAGTTCTTCCAGGACGTGAGCAGCACACTCGCCGCCTACACTCGCGCGCAGTTGACGGCATGTATCTTTATTGGCCTGGTTTGCGCACTGGGATTTACGCTGCTTAGAATGCCGAGTCCACTGGTACTGGGCTTCATTGCAGGAGTCTTTGAATTTGTCCCGCTGGTTGGTCCTCTTTTGATCGCCGTGCTGGTGGCGATTCTGGCGACGCTCCACGCTGGCTTCTTTTCCGCCTTACTCGTGCTCCTATTCCTGGGACTACTCAGAATCGCTCAGGACTATTTCATCTATCCGCGTCTAATTGGGCAGGGAATACACCTCCATCCGCTTGCCGTCATCATGGCGATACTTTCGGGAGCTGAGCTGGCTGGGGTGGCGGGTATATTTCTAGCGATTCCAGTCGTGGCCATCCTTACTGTCAGTTACCGGCACTGGCTTGAGCATCGAGGTAGCCAGGGTCTTGCTGATCTGTTGGAGCCGGCCCCAACCACTCAGGTACCGGAGACCGCGACAGACTATCCTCATTCAAAAACAACCGCTGAGGAGATGGCTCGAGCGCGCCCCGATCTCACCACCGGGGAACTCAAGAAGCTGCCCGTGCAAGACTAACCATTTGACATCTGACATTGGACATTTGTCATTAGACATTGGATATCAAAACGCTGTCACGTGAGTTTCAATGAATGGCGAATGACAAATGACCACTGTCAAATGTCAAATGTTAGGGCCCAGCTTCATCATTTCGATCCATCATTTCAATGAAGCGCCGGAAGTGGTGTTCGGCATCATGCGGACCCGGAGCAGCTTCGGGATGATATTGAACCGACATCACCGGCAGTCGCCTATGGGCCATCCCCTCCACACAACCATCGTTAAGGTTTATATGTGTTATCTCCACATCAGACGGCAAACTATCAGGCATCACTGCAAATCCGTGATTATGTGCGGTTATTTCAACGCCGCCTTCCTTTAGGTCCTTGACCGGCTGATTCCCGCCGCGATGTCCGAAGGTCAGTTTAAAGGTCTGTCCACCAAAGGCCCGCCCTAGCAACTGATGACCAAAACAGATGCCAAAGGTGGGAATGCCGGCCTTTAGCACTTCCCTGATCTCGTTTACCTCTCTATCCATAGAAGCCGGATCACCAGGACCATTGGAAAGGAAGATGCCATCAGCATTCAATGCCAATACCTTGGAGGCAGGAGTAGACGCAGGTACAACCGTAATACGACAACCCATCCCAGCCAATTGACGCAACGAATTTCTCTTCACACCGAAGTCGTAGCACACAACATGAAAACGTTCTTCTGTCGCGGCGGGAATTGTATAAACCTCCTTCGTCGTCACCCGACTGGCGAGCTCGCGGTTTTCCATCAACGGAGAGTTGCGCGCTTTCTCCACAAGGCTTTGCTCAACGAGATCGACGGTTGAGAGGCAGGCACGCATGGCACCTTTGTCACGAATGTGCCGCACCAGAGCTCGTGTGTCCAGCCCTTCGATGGCGACAATGTTCCACCGCTTTAAATAGGAATCAAGACTTTCCTGAGCGCGCCAACTTGAGGCAATACGGCTCGCTTCCCGTACCACGAAACCCTCAACCCACGGACGCGAAGATTCTTCGTCATCACTATTCACACCGTAGTTGCCGATTAGCGGATAGGTCATGCATACAATCTGTCCAGCGTATGAAGGATCAGTCAAGACTTCCTGATAGCCAGTCATGGAAGTATTGAAGACCATCTCCCCGCAAACCTCGCCGCTGGCAGCCCACGCTCTGCCTCTAAAAGTGCGACCATCCTCTAACGCCAGGAGTGCCTCTGACTGTTCTAATGTCTTTGCTCCCTCGCCTTTCATACCTGAGATCGGAGGAACTGTTGCGCCTCATTGAGCCATCGTTTTTCTAAGCGATACTTGTAGGCGGGACCACTCTTAACGGCTTCGATGCATGCTTCCATGGAATTGGCAGCCTCGCGCCGGTGACCAAGACCTGCATGGGCACGGCCCATCAGGTAAAGAGCTTCCGGATCTGACGAGCGCCGCGCCAGAAAACGCTCCAGAGCATTGCGCGCATCTTCAAACTGGTTAGCGGCAATATAGGTCGCTCCAACTTCGCGCCAAATCTCGTGCTGCGCATGAGCCTGATCTCGTGAGACAACCTCCTCATAATGGCGGATCGCGTCGGCCAGCCGCTTCTGCTGTCGAGCAATTCGTCCAAGTTGATAGTGGGCATCTACTTCTTCGGCATCGATCGCCACGGCACGTTCAAAACGCTCGCGAGCGGCATCGAGTTCACCTCGCTGCTGGTGAATCAAGCCAAGGTTGTAATGGGCGGAAGAGTCGGCGGGGTTGAGGGTGGCGGCCTCCAGGTTTTGTCGAAACGTTTCGCGGGCACGTTGAGCCCGTGTAATTTCTGAAACATAACCGCGGAGGAGCAAGAACAACAATAACAGGAGAAACGGCGACGCGAGAATTGTAGTAAAGAGCGGCAGCAGAATGAATGAAGCCGGAAACAGGAGGACAACACTGACCAGCACCAGGATAACGGCGCGCAACCACGACAACCGAAAAACCACTCGCAGAACAAACATCGACCAAAACGCAAAGACGGCGAACAACACCACTAAGGGAATCACCGCAGCGAAGACTTCGGGACGAAGCAGTTTTTCATCAAACACCGGCAGCATATCTGGCTGGAGCTGGCTACGCTCAGCGATGAACCAGGCTAATAAGCGCTCGCCCAACACCTGCTGCAACCCACCGAACTTACCTGCAATTGTGAGTAAGGTTGTGATCAGGCTGGAGGCGGCTAGCGCATAAAACATCGTCGCCGCCAGGGTGGAATATTCTTGCTGGACCAGGAGGCGAAAGCTGGCGCGTCGTTCAAAGAGATTGGCAAGAAAGAGGGCCAGAGGAACGAAGACCAGCGCAACAAAAACGAGGGATCCGGCCGACTGGAAGAACACCAGGAGTATCGCCAGAGGGCGGCGAGGATTGATAAGGCCGCCAAAGTAAAGCAAGGTAAAGAAGAACGCTGCGTGAACAAGCAATGCCACAAGCCCGGCGGAAGCAAGAGAGGCGCGGTCGCGGACCTCACGGATACCGCGCGCGGGCGCGTAAAATATCATCGCTAGCAGACGTAACCAGTCAAAGGCGTTCACATCAAACTCTCGACCTCTCGTTCTTACTCTGGTTCCTGCGGACTATCCGGTAACTCCTGCATGACGGGACGATATGTCGACGGCGGCGGCGCCACAGGTGAGATGTTTTCATGGTGGATCACGCTTGCGGCTGTCAGCGGCCAGTACCGAAAGAGCGCTTTGCCGTAGATGTATTTTTTTGGCACTAGCCCCCAGATTCGCGAGTCGCTCGAGTTGTCGCGATTATCGCCCATTACGAAATAGTAATTTGGTCTGACATAAACGGGCGTCTGGCTTCTGTGAGCCAGGTTGAAGCGCGAGTCAAGGTACTGCTCATTTAGGTCGCGGCCATTAACGCGAACTACTCCTTCATGAACTTCCACGGTATCTCCAGGTAATCCGATGACCCGTTTGATGTAGCTTTTTGAAGGGTCGTCAGGAAACCAGAAAACAACGATATCGCCACGTTCCACTTTTGGGGCCCAACGATATTCGTCGTAATAGATCAGTTTGTTGACGAATATCCGCTCACCGTCGTGCAACCGCGGGAGCATGGAAGTGCCTTCTACTTTCACCGGTTGCACTATGAACACGACTACCAGCGCAGCGATCATTAGAGCGAAAACCAGATCCCGCAGTAACAAGCGGCCCTCACTCCAAAGATTACTGCGGGAGTTACTTTCAGGCTTCTCAACCTGAATGTCTTTATCGTCGTCGATGTGAATGCCGCCGAACGGCGGTGGACGACGGGTTCTAATTCCGAACATGCCTTCCTTAGCAAACTCTATTTTTTATTAAACCCAGCTGCTGTTAGGCAGCATTTGAGGGTAACTTTCACTCATTCGGTTGTCAAACAAGAGTTATGCGCTGGTCTAACCCTATTTGGTTCCCGAGAGGGTGGGCTTTTGGGGCCACCCCTTGCGCCGCGCCAAACCAGTTGACAGCCTCAACTGCCGCTCTCTATCATCGCACCCTGCAATCCCGAGCCTGGAGATTCTTCCTTACGCGAACGGAGGCCGAGAACGTGATCAAACTAGACATCATTAACCGCGTAGCGGACAGGACCGGCGTACCTAAGATGAAGGCTGAACAGGCGGTGGATGCCCTGTTCCACTCAATGAAAGAGGCTTTAACGCGCGGGGAACGAATTGAGTTGCGTGGCTTCGGCGTCTTTGTTGTGAAGCCCCGAAAACGCGGAGTGGGTCGTAACCCCCGCACCGGTGAAGAGGTAGCAATACCTTCGGGTAAAACGATTCGTTTCAAACCTGGCAAAGAACTGCAGGCCCACGATGGTGACCTGATGGTCGACGATTTGGATTCTGCCGGCTAGACTTGAAAAACAGTTTGGTGTTTGCAGCGAGGCTAGAACCTGCTACAAAGAATCCAGGTTCTAGCCTCAGGTATTTTAGATAGTGCTTATGTCAGATTCCGTTCAGGCGGTCCCTCGATTAGTTCAAGCCCGGCCAACATTGCGGCGAGGATCGGCTATCTGGCCTACTCGGCGAGAGTTGGTGCTGCACTCCTTTCTATTCCTAATCACGATCATCACAACCATTGTTGCCGGAATTGTAATTGCCGAGCCAAGACTCGACGTGCCGATGGCGCTACCGTCCACTTTGCTTGATTACCTTCTTTTCGTTCCGCAGTATTACTCCCGAACCGTTGCAACGCTCCTAAGCTTTGCGTTTCTCCACCCTCATGTCATTCGTGACGGAGTAATTTTTTCCGCGACCCTCCTGGCCATACTGACGGCACATGAACTTGGACACTATCTGGCATGCCAACGCTATGGCGTGAGTGCCACCCTGCCCTTTTTCATTCCTGCGCCTCCTCTTTTTCTGGCAGGGACCTTTGGCGCTTTCATCAAAATCAGATCTTCCATACCGACGCGCCGGGCACTTTTCGATATTGGTCTGGCAGGTCCCCTGGCGGGTTTTATTGTCACTGTTCCAATCGGAATAGCAGGTGTCTTAAGTCTGCAACCTGCGCCTCCAGTGGTGGGCGAGACCATCACGTTCAACGACCCATTGCTCTTCCGACTCGTCGCTTCGCTTTCAGGCGTTCAACTAAGCAATACGTTGACAAATCCTTATTACATGTCGGCGTGGCTGGGCCTGTTGGTAACTAGCTTGAATTTAATGCCTGTAGGACAACTAGATGGTGCTCATGGCACCTTTGCAGTGTTTGGGCAGAGGATGCATAAACTAATTGGACGGGTAGCGTTTGTCGTTATGGCAGTGCTGGCCGTGCTGGGCTACATGTGGCACGGAAGCCCAAGCGGCTTCCTGTATGCCGTGCTGCTGGCAGTTATGGTGAAGGTACGTCATCCCGCGCCGCAGCAGATGGAGCCTGTGGGAAGAGCTCGTATCATGATTGCCATTCTGACACTAATTGTTTTTGTTCTCTCGTTCCATCCCTTTCCCCTGACGATTAGCTAGTTGCGCTACGAAGTGGCGAACTCGGGAAGAAGACCCTTGATTTCTCTAACCACTCGCGCGACGTCTGCCTGGTCAGCAAGGGCAATCATGAAAAACTTATAGCCCTGATGGAAACAGATCAAACCGTTGCCAAAAAGCCAGATACCGTCCAGAAACGGATTACCTCCCAGAAGCCAACTAATCGGCGCACCAGTAATCCGGCCCGGTTGCAGGATCTGCGCCCAGAGAGCCGCGCCCGTAGCGCAACTGAACGCACCTAATAAGGGCGCACCCACTAGTTTCGTAAGCTTGCGTTCAAACTCCAGCCGTTTCCGCTCAGCTTCCTCAAGCTTGCCCTCACGAATCAACTCTTCTTGCTTGCGCAGATGACTATCAAGCTTATCGCCGAGCTTGCGCAAACCATATACCGGCAGCGCAGAATGCGTTAGCCAGTGCGGGTGCGAACCGAGCAACACTGCATCAATCCCGGGGAAGGCAGCACCCGCGCGCACGCCCATTACAAGTGAGAAAGAAACAACCGCTGCCTTTCCGGGATTCTCCTTGATCCAATCACGCGCCCGCAGTAAGCCAGAGGTGGCAGCAGTTGAGGCGCGCGTAAATCTCGCCCCTGCACCGTAAATTTGTGACGCCCGCTCATAGTAGCCTTTGGCATCATCAACAACTTTGCCGGCTCTCTTGCCTGCCGACCCGGCGACATCGCGAAACACCTCACCGGCTTTCTTCGCACCACGCATGGCCTCTTCGGCCATTCGTTTTGCGGCTTCGCTTGTCTCCGCCTCCTCCTTTAAGCGTTCGGCCTCGGTTCGCAATCTTTCCGCACCACCCGCTACGGTATCAGCTCCGCGTCGGGCCGCCTCTCCTGCTACTCTGGCCCCTTCTTCGACCAGATCCGAAATCGCGTACTTTTCGTCAAGCTCGCGGGCCTTACGACGGGCGGCCTTGTGCCATTCGTCAATTGTGTCTTTGTAATCAGCCATTGCAGACAGCGAGCAGGAATTTCTGGAGCTTTGGGCAAGCGCCACCCGCCACAATTAAGAGCTACTAGCTGGAGATTAGTACGTCTCCGGCCGCCGCGGAGTTCATTTTGCTCACTTCCGAGGACACGACGCGGTCGCGGCCCTCATGCTTAGCTCGGTAAAGGGCGGTGTCGGCGCACGCCAAAAGCTGCCGCGCGCCAGTGGCGCATGATGGGCACTCGGCCACCCCAAAACTGGCGGTGAGCGTGCCAACTGTGGGCATTTCGACCGATTTTATGGCGATTCTGAGACGCTCGGCGACCTCCATTGCCGATGCGAGCCTGGTTTCGGTGAGAATTACAGCGAATTCCTCACCGCCAATCCGTGCTGCCAGGTCAATGCCACGAGTTCCTTCCTGCAGGATTTTGGCAAGTCTTTTCATTGCAATGTCGCCCGCTTCGTGGCCGTGCGTATCATTGACATTCTTGAAATGGTCTATGTCGAGCATCAACAGGCAGAAAGGGTGTCCATAACGCGCCGTCCGGGCCACTTCGCGTTCCATGTGACGCTCGAAACGGCGACGATTGGCTAGACCCGTCAAGTGGTCGGTGAATGCGGCTTCTTCGCATGTATCGAGGTAGGCTTTGAAGTCCAGCAACGTGCGTGCGCGGGCCAGCAGTAATTCGAGATCGGTCGGGTCTGTAATGTAACCCAGGGCGCCGACTTCAGAGCCGAGCCGCAGGTCCTCAGCTAGATGTCGACCGGCGCTCTGAAGAATGACCGGAATAAATTTGGTCTGAGGGTTTTGACGAATCTGACGCGCCAGATCGAAACCGTTCATTCTGGGCATCATTACATCTGAGATCACCAGGTCGGGTTCGCTGGCAGCCATGGCGGTGAGAGCTTCCTGACCATCGCCAGCAGTTAGCACTTCGTATCCGGCCATGTTCAGGGCCATTGCTAGCAGATTAAGCTTATCGGCGTCGTCATCCACGACCAGAACTTTGAATTTTGCTGCCATGTCTATTTATTGAGCTGCGCCTCATAAATCTTGCACAGCTACGAGGTTCATGTTAAAGTCCGTTCATTCAGAGATTGTTCGTTTTCGTTAAGTACTCGCCAATCGCCGAAATCCGAAACAATAGCTGAGCAAAGTTCAACGGCCTCGGGCATTTTCATCAGGGTTCCCTTACAATTAGGCTCGCGATCGAGCCAGCATTTGGATTAAGCCTGAGACACCCATCGTGCGGGCGTTTTCCTTAACCTTAAAATCTGTTAACTCAAGTCTCACCATGAGCGCTACTGAAAAGACAGAAATTCAATCAAGGCGGCCCTCTGGTATTAGCGCCGAAGCGCGCGCCCGGCTGATCCAACAGCTGGAATTTGGCGCTACGCTCAGTGATTCCCTAATCTCTCAACTGGCCTCCGCTTCCATGATAACTGACGTCAGCCGGCGACGGTTTGTTTATCGTGCCGGTGAGCAGGCCGATTCCCTCTATGCCATAGTCCAGGGACGAATCAAGCTATGCCGCATCGAAAGCGAAACCAAGCGCGAGGCGGTCATTGATATTCTCCCCGAAAGTTCACTTTTTGGCGAATCGGCCCTATATTCTGCAGCGGGACGGCGTGAAAATTGTGCCATTGCGTACGAGCAATCACGCCTCTTGCGAATCCCGGCGGGGGACTTCAAAAGGGGGATGGCGGAGGACAACCGACTTCATGATTACACTTTCCGTTTGATCGGTCAACGACTCGAGAATGCGGAACGGCGCCTCGCCGACTTCGCGCTAAATGCTATTCCCGCTCGCCTTGACCGCTTGCTGGCGGACTTCTCCGACCGGTATGGCGTGCCCGAGAGTGAGGGTGTATTGATCGATATTTCGCTGCCCCACCGCGAGATAGCCTCGATTGTCGGCTCTACCCGCGAGAGTGTCACCGTGCGCTTGAATGCGATGCGTCGCGAAGGTACGATCGAGTTCGTTAAGAGACGGATTCTGGTTAAACGGCCTGAGGCGCTCGCCTCCTGAGGCACTTACGGCAGGCTCCGAGCCCCTCCAAGCAACGCATTACCTCATGAAGTGCCCTTCCTGCGACAAGCCAGTTCAGTGGCAAGATAATCCTTTTCGTCCCTTCTGCTCGGAACGTTGCAAACTGGTGGATCTCGGACGCTGGGTGAATGAGGAGTATCGTGTTCCCGGACAACGCGTGCCGAGTCCGGGTGTGGATGAAAAGGAGCAGAGAAGCAATAGTGAAGACTAGACAGCGATGATCGCTATTCGGTGTCTTTCCGCCAGGTCGATCATTTCTTCACGGTCGAAAATCAAGGTCTTACCAGCGCTTATGCAAAGGCACGTTGCTCCCGCTTCAATCATCACCTGCAAGGTGGGAATACCCACGACTGGCACGTCAAACCGCATATCCTGATTAGGCCGTGCCAGCTTCAGCACAGTCAGATGTCCGGCAGTAAGTACTGCTCGTCTGCCCAGAACCGTCGCGTCGGCCCGGCCCCGCGTGAGTTGAGCGGCGCGCCTGATCGTAGCATCTGTGCCTTCCATCGCTTCAATGGCTACACATGCCTTTCCACGTACCACTATCGTCTGGCCCAAATTTAGCCGGCCCATCTCGCGGGCGATCTCCAGACCATACTCAACGTCCTGGCGCTCCCGATTGTCAGGAGCGCGGCGAGTAAGAGTACCGGCCTGCGGCACGAAGTCCTGCAAGAAATAGGTTGAGTCAATTAGCTCGATGCCCTCATTTGCCAATTCTTCAGCGATCGCTCCAATCAGGGAATCAGTGTTGCGGCGCGGTAGCTTTAGCAGTACTTTCAGCATTCGAGCGTCAGGCACTGCACGACTGAAGATCTGGACATGCTTCACCTGACCCGCCATGATCGCCCTTTCAACACCCTCATCCTTAAAGAAGCGGATCATCTTGCCGAGCTGGCCAATCCCAACCCACCTTAAGCG
>DATEUF010000191.1:0-6212 GCA_035283325.1 Pyrinomonadaceae bacterium
CGGGAATTGCGGGTAGATCAATATGGCCGACTTCAGTTGTTCTATCGCTCGCTGATTATTTTCGCCGGCACTCGATTCAAGCGCCTGCAAGTAGAGGTTTGCGGCTGCCTTAGGGACCGTTGCCAGGGCCGCATTGAGTACGCCTGACTTTCTCTCCGCCCTGCGTTTGCCGAGCAGGTAAATAGGCACGGTAAAGGTTCTGGGCGTGGTCGCCACTGCTGTTCTGCCGCGCAAACTGGAACTGCCGGGATCATCGATGTAAACGGATTCTCTAACAGTATCGTAATCGTCGGTTCCGTCAATAACTATGGTGTAGGAACCGGCTGCCAAGTTCTTGAAGCTGAATGAGCCATTTGAATCGGCAAAGACGGAGAGGTTTCCGCTGTTCATCGACTCCAGTTTGACTTTCAACCCAAGAGTATCGGCGCGTCTGCCCGAAGGGAGATAGATTCTACCCTGGATGGCATGGCGTCCGCCTGTTCCCGTGTAATCGACAGAGCCCTGAGCGAACGCGACGGGAAAACCAAAGCTGAGCAGAATGAGACTCCCAAAGAGCCCAAAACATCTACGCGAAAAAGAGAACGCCGCCCGACCTGTCGAAACGAACATGGGATCTACTCCTTTCCACCGCAAAAGGTCGAGTTTTCAAATTGTAAGAAGAGGTTAAACGGGCGCTTTAAGACTAACATAAAAAGGACCGGGAGAGGCACAAACAACTCGTGCCTCTCCCGATTAGTGTTTACGTCTCAGGGCAAAACCTGAGGCGTTAGGCAATCCGGCTAGAACGAGAACTTCGCTCCCAGCCGTAGAGTGGATGGAAACTGGAAGATTGTTCCGGTCCCGAAGGTTGGATTTGCAACCGGAGGCACACCAGAGATTCCGCTATTGATTCGCAATGTAGTGTCCTCACGAATAGCTCGCTGCGCATTGGTCACATTAAACCAATCGACCATGAAGCGCAGCTCGCTCTTCTCACCAGTCTTAATCGGATAGTAAGCCCCGAGATCCAACTGATAGTTCGAAGGCGTGCGATCGCTGCCGGTGATTGGGTTAACCGCCGAACCACGAGGCACCTCGAACCCTTCGTTATCGCCGTATACCGGATGCGGGATTAAAGCATCGAAAGGTATAC
Source organism: Pyrinomonadaceae bacterium (assembly GCA_035283325.1). Lineage (GTDB taxonomy): Bacteria > Acidobacteriota > Blastocatellia > Pyrinomonadales > Pyrinomonadaceae > PSRF01. The sequence goes on from DATEUF010000191.1 coordinate 1,133, forward strand.
CGGAACGATAATAGAAGTTGCCCGACACCATCAGTTTGAACGGCGTTCTATAGCTGCCATTGAATTTGAACTGATGCGGACGATCGTTGGGTAGACGTCCATACGTGTTACCCAGCAAGCTGGGCAGGTCAAATAGCGAAGTGATGTTCGGATCCGACTGGCCATTATCGTTTCGGAACAGGCCTTCATAGTTACCGATCAGGCTTGAGTACACATAGGAACCGATGAACTGATAGTTATGAGTAAATCGCTTCGTGGCTGTGAACTCAAGGGCCCGGTAGTAGCGCCGAGCGCGGCCGAAACAGCCAATGAGAGGATCAGCGCAGGCGAGTCGCTCGGTCTGGCTACTGCCTGGGTTAAACAGGAAGTAGTGAGCGCCATCGTCGAACGATCCGTCCTCAATCACGTGATCCTGAGCGCGATACCTGCCGGCAAATCCGACCGTGAAATCCTTAACTACCTCATACTCAATGCCGCCGTATGCTTCGTTGACGGTTTGGGGCCGAAGATCCGGATCGACCGGGGTAGCTTCACAACCCAGACACCCAAGCCCTGAAGCAGTACCGGCGAGAATAGTTGTGCCGGCAGCAGCATTCAGGAAGTTGACGTTCGCGTGGCGGTCAAGCTGAATATCGTCGCCACCCGCACGTACGTTGACGTCCAACGGAATGGGCGTCTCCAGGAAGCGAGCGACGTTCACAAAGACCTTCCCGCGGCCTTGGCCTGTGAAATCCCAGATAAAGCCAATGCGTGGCTGTGTGTTGTGAATGAAGTTGTTAAGCTTAATGTACGACGAGCTGGTTCCATAAGCTTGCTGGTAGTCCCAACGGAGTCCCAGATTGAGTTGGAGGTTCCGCTGGATCTTGAAGTCATCCTGAACGTAGAAACCCTGCACACGCGTACTAGTTGATCCGTCTCCGGTATTCAAGAAGAAGTCGCGCACCCGCACGCTTGAGAGCACGAGGATTGGGTTGGTATTTAACTGGGCGATTGTCAAGCTACCCGTCGTTACCGAGGTGATACCGGCAGGTCCCTGGCCCTCGTCGATCAACCGCTGCAGTCGGCCGGTGAAGGCGGCAGACGGACAAACCACTGCTGTTGCGCTAGTCGGAGCGCAAACACCCCAGCGGTTGGTAATGCGAACCCCGCCAGGCATGTTCGTCGCCGGAAAAATAGCATCGGCTTCCTCATCGAATGGGTCACCGAAAGTTCGGCCCGGACCGCTGGATTTGGTCAGGATCTTGTAGCTATTGTTCATATATTCGAAACCATACTTAATAGTATGCTGGCCCCAAATGTTCTGAAGACGAGCTGCAAATTCCCATCTATTGCGGTCCTGATCAGAGACCAGACCGAATCCTGCAGTGGTGAAGTTTCGGAAGAGACCTCCGCCCCCACGACCATCCACAAAAGCTAGCCTGAGGCTGTTTGGGTTTCCTGTCGTAAGGAATACGTTGGTATCAACTGGAGTTACGAACGAACCGTTACGCACTACGGCGAAGTTTTCCTGAAGCAGCGGTACGTCAGCCACTGAGGATGCGGGAATCGTGTTGGCGCGCTGGTAGTGCAGGCCAAACATGAACTCGCCGATAAAGTTCGACCTGATGTTGGAATTCAAGCGGGCAACATAGTTATGGCCGCCTGTCTCAATTGTTCCGCGGAAGCTATCGAGGTTAGCGCCGAATCCGTTGTCGGGAACGCGCGCGTTAAGGCGGAACAGGAAACCTTCTTGCTTGGTGAAATCACCAAAGGTCGAGAAGGTGAACGTGTTGTTCTGATTAATACCCCAGGTAAGTTTGCCTGCGTAGAATGGAGTAGTGATCTTGTTTTCCACTGGCTCCAAGAAGGTTTGTGTTAGGAATTGGTTTTTCCGGCGCTGTGGATTAAAAGCACCGAAGAACCAGAGCTTGTCCTTCTTAATTGGGCCACCAATGTCGACGCCAGCATCGATCTCCGAAAAACTCTGTGGCGAAGCGCCGATCAGCGGAACGGCAGAAGATTTCACATCGCGAACCATTCCTTTGGTGGTGAAATATCCGAACACATCACCGTTGATTTCGTTGCCACCACTCTTGGTGATGACGTTGAAAACGCCACCCGTGCTTCGGCCAATGTCCGCACCGTAGGCGCCTGTCTTAATTTCAACTTCCTGTACAAACTCGAACGGAAGGTTCGCACCGGCGCCACCAAAGGCAGGGTCACTGGTGTTCACGCCATCAAGAATGTAGTTGTTCTCTGGTCCCGAGGAACCCGCGACCGAAGGATCGCGCTCGCGGCCGGAAGCATCGCGCAATCCGGAACCGCCAACACTCGGAGCTATCGTATAAAGCCCCTGAACTGTGCGTGCGGTGGGAAAGTTAGAAAACTGATCACTCGAGACGTTGCTTCCAGACGTCGCACTGGTTACATCCACAGCAGCACCCGTATCGGTGATCGTAACTTCAGCTTGAGCACCTTTCGGAGTCAGCGCGAGGTCAATGGTGGTGGTCTTGGAAAGATTGACGATTACTCCAGTGCTTTCCTTCTTTGCAAAACCCGCAGTCTCTTCGACAGTGACCGTGTAGGTTCCCGGAGGAAGATTCGCAATCGAGTACTGCCCCGCATCATTAGTCTGAGCTGTCTGAGCCAGTATCAGATTCGGACTGGTGGCGGTAACTGTAGCATTGGCCACGGGCCGCTGGTTCTGGTCCATAACCATGCCTTCAATCGAACCTGTCGTTGCAGTCTGTGCAAAAGCCGTAATGCCAAAGCACAATACAAACAGCGACAAGACGATAAATCGCATGCTATTTTTCATGCTTGCTAATCCTTTCTTATTGGTAATTCCTAAACATATTAGCCGAATGCCAAAAGCCCTCTAGTTACTCAGGGCAGGCGCTCCAGAACTGGCAACACGGCATTTAAACTGGTTTGACTCTGGAGAAAGCTCATAATTGCTCCGCTGCGATTGTGCAAGTCTTATGCCCGGAGGTGACAACAGGCCGATGCAGCCTGATATCAAAGGTTTAGGAAGGAACACGGCCCGAGGGATCGGGCCGTAAAATCCAAATTTCTGGGGAGTATCCAGAAATCAGAACCGCCAGCAGGGCTGGAATTGAACTCCTCCGGAGTTTTGCCGTGGCACGAACGGTACCAATTGGGCATCGTTGCCGGATTATCAGGGTGACCGATACTTAGTGTGCTTTCGTGTGATTTAGCGGATCCGTCAGTTCGTAGCCAGGAGCCTCACAACTAGGCAACATGGAAAACAGATCCACCAAATCACACGAAAGCACACGAAGTCATCCAGGACATAGCTACTTACTCTCGTTACGCTGCTTAATCTTGCTAATTAGTTCGCGCACCCTTGGCGCAAATTCTCCTTTGGGTTCAAGCTCCAGGTACCACTCAAACTCCTTTTGAGCATCAATGGACCGGTGAGCTCGTAGCAGTAGATTGCCCTTTAATAAATGCGCCGCGGCCGAGTTCGAATTGAGTCGCAGCGTTTCATTCACCTCTTTGTATGACTTCTCCAGAAATGATCTGGCTTCCGACTCTCTTACTGCTGCCAATTCCCAGTAGACACGTGCCAGTGTGAAGTGGCCTTGCGCCAGAATTCGGGATCTATTCTGAGTCCGTTAGTAATGGTGGTCTCAGCCTCAGCATACTTTCTTTGTCGCAGAAAAATGTCTCCCAATGCAAAGTGCGCATTAGGTATCGTTGAATCGATCTCTCGCGCACGCAGGAACGCGCGTTCCGCTTTCTCCCACTGGACGAGATCCATATAGACACCACCAAGGCGGAGTTGGGCCTCGAGGAAATCGGGATCATTGTCGATCGCCTTCTCGAGGTGACGCGCGCCCTTTTCTAACTTGTCTCGGGCATCGCCCGCCAGCAAAGCGTCAGCTCTCTCAAACTCTCTTCGTGCCTCCGGGTTCACATTCGCGCTGATTATTTTGTTGGTCCCCGTTCGCGCGCTGGGAGGACGCTCCTCCGGCGCCAACTGTAATTGCAGATATTCACTCGAGGTAATGACCAGATTCACTTCCTTCTCGATCTCCTTGTATCCCGGATGGCGCACAACGATGCGATACTGGACCGGAGACAAGTTAGAGAAACGAAACTTTCCCATGCGATCGGTTCTCACTTCTTCTACGAGTCCGCCAGTGAGTTGGTCCAGTCGCACTACGATCTCATTTGCGGGAGCGCTACCCCGGGCATATCGCAACTGTCCACGAATCTCTGCTGGCTCCGTTGGTGAGCGTAATTGTGCTAGCACCGAAAGAGCAGATGTGATTAATAACGAGGTAAGAATCAGAAGACGAGGAGAATGTTGCATAACAAAACTCCATCCAGAGTTCAGGCGAGTAGTAACGTCGGCGGCTGCTTATCTGAATACCAGAGATCGAACCGAAAAACAACGGAAACCAAACCACAAATTCCGACTCAGCCTGTGTACTAAACCCTCTAGCACTATATTAGATGGTGTTTATCCCAGAAATTGAGATTACGGCATGAGCAAACCATGTTAGTTATTAGCTATTACACGATGATACTAATCCATGTTCGGCTTCGCCGCTGCCCTTGCGGTATGCCTCCGGCTTACCGGAGAGCGTCTGCTTCTCTTATAGGCGGCTCTGCCGTTCCCTTCATTGATGCAAGGATTGCTCAAAACTTAGGCACTTGAAATGTAAGCCTCAAGATGAAGCGGCGGAGCCGTCAATTTTTTAGCACGAATCTCGGTAAGCCAGAGGCATACCGCAAGGGCAGCGGCGGAGCCGTCAATTTTTTAGCACGACTCTCGGTAAGCCAGAGGCATATCGCCAGGGAAGCGGCGGAGCCGCCAATTTTTTAGCACGACTCTCAGTAAGCCAGAGGCATATCGCCAGGGAAGCGGCGGAGCCGACTCGGACGTTGCATCCTAGGTTGGGAAGAAAAAAGCGGCGAGCACTCGTTAGGAGGCTCGCCGCCAGGGAAGCGTTTGTGAACTGGGTCAACAGTTCAACACAACGCGCTTGAAAAACTCAACTAAAAGTCAACCCGGAAGCCGTACTGAAACGAACGCCCGGGGAATTCCGGGTGCTGCTCCGGAGCAGTACCG
>DATEUF010000192.1:0-2696 GCA_035283325.1 Pyrinomonadaceae bacterium
AATGCTCGCCGCGATGGCTTGGAGGAGCTGATGCAGATCCAGGTTGGAGACCACAGTGTTGTTAAGCCCGATCAGTAGCCGTAGGCGGTCGCGCTCGTGCTTCAACTGAGCCTGCAAGACTTGGGATTCCTGGTGGCGCAGAGCATTATCCACGGCGACGGCGACCTGTCTCGCGACCTGCTCCATGAATCCAAGATCTGTCTGTTCGTAGGCTTGCTGATGGACACGTCCCAAGATAATGGCCCCGAGACATCGGTGTACCGTCGTCAACGGCAAACAGCAGCAGGACTTGATGCCATTTTCCCATAAAATTTGGATCGAACGTGGAAAGCGAGTCTCTTGCCCAACATCTCCAATAAGGATCGGCTGCTGGTTCTGCCATACCCACCCCGATAGCGATTCGCCGGCGGGTAATTCATCACCAACGAATGTCCCCACGGCTGACGAGGTCTCCAAAATCTGCTTACGCATTACGTTCCGTTCCGAATCATGGAGACGGACACTCAGGTAATCAAATTGAAGAACATGACCGAGCCGTTGCGCAAGGCCGTGGAATAGCTCGGATATGTCGCGATGGGAGGCGATCGACTCCGATACCGCGAGCAGCGTCTCATACTTCGCGGCCACGTACTTCAGAAACTCGTGGCCGGGGCTGATGCCACTGGAGTTATCTTTACTGGCGTTCATCTGGTGAATTTTCGATTCTGGAAATTCTCTCCAGCAAGTAACGTGCCAGTCCCGCACCTCGCGGTCCGAAGACAAAAAACCAAAATAGGCCGTTACGTGTAGTGGTTCTTTCCCAAGAACGCGAAGAATACGTGATCGAAATCGCAAGTATGCGAGCGCTATCGAGCGCGGCAGCTCGCGCTGTTCGGCGCTGGAGAGTCTCGCCATCTTTGGGCGCGAAGACATTCAGCAGATGCCACTGACTGATTACCAGACCAGAGAGACATTCGGGGGGTTTTTGGCGGCGCCAATAGCAGGCTGTCAGGGTTGACTGGAAGCCCTGAGGCAGTTAATGTAGTGATGTTACTACTCTGAAACAGGAGGGCCTCAAATGCGTATGGGGTTAAGAGAGGCGAACCAGCATTTCTCGAAGGCGATCAAGGCGGTGAAGGCGGGAAAGGAAGTGGTTTTGACTGAGCGCGGAAAACCGATTGCAGTGATCAAACCTCTGGAGCGGGAGGAAAACGTGGACGCGGTGATCCGGCGATTGGAGGCGGAGGGGATACTACGATGCGGTCCGAAGAGCGGAAAGCCCATGCCCGTCTGGCGGTCGCCCGTTCGTGTCAAAGGTAAGCCCATCTCCGAGACTATTAGCGAGGAGCGGGACGAGCGGTGACATTGGCCTACTTTGACACGAGCGTCTTGGTCAAGAATTACGTGCAAGAGGTGGGATCGGCGCGTGCCCGCGCGCTTCTTCGAGATCATCCGTTTCTTTCGTCTTCTATCACTCCCATCGAGCTGCTGTCTGCCCTAGTGAGACGGAAATCCAGAGGGGAATTAGAAGCCCGAGACCTGCAAAGAGTCTTAGCGCGCATGCGCGAGGACCGTCCCTATTGGAAGTTGGTCGATGTCGGTCCTTCCGTGCTAAGCCAGGGTGAAGAACTGATTCAAAAGACCCAAATGAGAACCCTGGATGCTATCCATGTAGCTTCGGCGATGACGTTCCAGACTACTTCTGGAATCCGGATTCCATTCATTACGAGTGATAGCAGGCAACGTGACGCGGCTGAGCAGATGAACTTGCAGATAATCTGGATCGGTTAAAAAAGTGACCTTGGAGTTTTCCCTCTAAGTGGAAACGGGCGGCAGGCCTTTTTGAATTTAGGCCAGGCACCCAGGCACGGGTCGGACCACGCTATGTCTCAGTGTTCTCAGCGTTTTTCTGCCAGGGGATAGTGTTGTCCGGCATTAGCGTAGCACTTTCGCTGCCGAAATCACCCGTGTAAGCTTGACTTTCTTTCCGAACGGTTGGCACGGGGCACCGCTTCTCTCCCTAGAACGTACGTTTCACCTTCAAAACGGCGCAACCAAGCGCCTGAGGCACCCCTATTCCGCAATCTTATGTCGCTAGATCAATAAATTGCGCAGGTCCGACCCGGTTCTCCAGCCCCTGAAAAATCGGATCGAACAGGATCACCGAAGAGCCCACGATAACTGCAGCGGCTGTGAGCATCATGGGGCGGAATCGTATGGCCCCCGCATCCACCACGGCTTCAGCCAGTGGCATTCCCTGTTTGCGGCGAAGCTCGGCAAAATCAACCAGGATGATCGAGTTCCTCACGACAATGCCAGCGCCCGCAATGAAGCCGATCATGGACGTGGCGGTGAAGAAGGCGCCCATCAGAGCATGCGCGGAACCGCCAAGGACGGGCAGGACCAATGCGACGATCGTGAGCGCTATGGACATACCCTTGGCTGCCTAACGCGGCGCGGATGAGCCGCCAGGCACGAGCGCGTGTGAGCACGCAGAGTGGCTGAGTCGGCTCTATGCCGCTGATAGGCGGTATGCGGTACTCGACTATCGCAGCCACCCCAGGCATTTGAACTATAACTATAGGGTCAGGTCTTGTTTCTTGTATCAGGGCCTGTTGGCCAACGGGCTGACCGTAGCGTAGTGCAGGTCCAGAGAATCTACAACCCCTCTCTGGCTGTACCTGCAACGATATACCGCCCGGACAATCAGCGCGTCT
>DATEUF010000193.1:0-4568 GCA_035283325.1 Pyrinomonadaceae bacterium
GGAAGAAGAGCAATCCGAACCGCTCCCCAGTAAGACGCAAGCACGGTTTGACAATCAAGTGCATTGGGCGCGGTTCTATCTAACGAAGGCAGGCCTCTTAGGTTCATCACAGCGGGGAGTTTGGACACTTACCGAAAAAGGTCAGGCTGCCTTGCCCCTCTCGGACGCGGATGTGAGGCGACTATTCCGTGAGATCTCATCTACTTTCGCCAAGTCGAAGAACAGCAAGTCCGCTGAATCGAGCGCCGGACAGAGTTGGACGGAGCAGATTACTGTCGCGGGTATTTGCAGAACTGGTTATACCAAGGCATCGGCTTTGATGCGAACGCTATTCCTGAAAAGAGCGCCCAGAAAATCTTCCGCGCAGCAGATCAAATACTCCGAGCGGGGAGGTTAGAGACTGAGCAGACCAGTAAAACTCCTAAGCAAAATTGTCCTAACGTTTCCGCCCAGCCTTGGCTGTCAGCCGAGCTTCGGCGCCAAGGCGCGAAATGCTCAGGCCGATCAAAGAACTCACAGAATGGTGGATTAGCTTCTATCTAGGAAGCAGTAGGACCGCCTCAATCTCTTCCGAAAATCCGACCGATCCAAGACCGCTTCTCTTCTGGTCCTTCGGACGCCTTCTCGGTAGGCTCCACAGGGTGCGGGATTTGCGAAGTCATTCTTGGGAATTCTACATTTGGATGGCTTGATGGAATGCTCGATATCGTGCGATCCCCGTCATGACCTCGGGAGTCACGCAAAACCGGCCATATGTGGTCACCTCAAAACCGGCCAAATGAGAAATAGTCGCCAGGGACGTTGACGGCGGCGGGAGGCCTTGTAGCCTCCGGCGGCATGAGCAACGTATTGAGCGACGAAAAAAGACAACAAATCATTGCTTTGGGCCGACTGGGATGGTCCTTGCGACGGATCGAGGAGGCCACCGGTGTCCGCCGAGAAACAGCAGGCAGCTACCTTAAAGCCGCCGGGATCAGTGTGCAACCACCTGGCAGGTGGGGCTGGCAAAGGGCAAAACCGGCCAATAAGGTGACCACCGACTCTGGCGCTGCAAAACCGGCCAATGAAGCGAACTCCGACCCGGATCTTTCAAAACCGGCCAATAAGGTGACCACCGACTCTGAGGGTGCAAAACCGGGACTTGAGGCCAGCGATCCCGATGCGTCAACGCTGCCCGGTGCGGTGAAGACACAGAGCAGTCGATCAGTCAGTGCCTGCGAATCATACCGTGAGCTGATCGAGCTGGGACTGAGTCGCGGTCGCAACGCGATGGCCATCTGGCAGGACCTGGTGACGCAACACGGCTTTGACCGCGGTTATCAAAGCGTCAAGCGTTTTGTAAACAAGCTCCACCCTCCACTCCTCGAAGCCCGGCCAGTGATCGTCACCGCTCCTGGCGAGGAAGGGCAAGTCGATTACGGCACTGGGGCCATGGTCCGTGATCCGCAAAGTGGCAAGTACCGCCGCACGCGCTTGTTTGTATTCACGCTGGGCTTTAGTCGCAAAGCGGTGCGCCTACTGGTCTTTCGCTCCAGCGCCCGCATCTGGGCCGAACTCCATGAAAAAGCCTTTCGCCGGCTTGGTGGCGCGGTGCGCATCATTGTGCTCGATAATTTGCGTGAAGGCGTGCTTACGCCGGACATCTACGAGGCCGCGCTCAATCCGCTCTACCGCGATCTGCTGGCCCACTACGGCGCCGTCGCCATGCCCTGCCGGATCAAAGATCCAGATCGCAAGGGCAAGGTGGAGTCCGGTGTCGGCCATGCCCAGAGAACACCGCTCAAAGGAATGCGTTTTGAGAGTCTCGAAGAAGCGCAAGCCTATCTGGATCATTGGGAGGCGCGCTGGGCCGACACGCGCATACACGGCACCACCAAACGGCAAGTGGCCGCCATGTTTGCCGAAGAGAAACCACACTTGTTACCGCTGCCGCTGGAGCCTTTCCGCTGCTACCAATACGGCCAGCGCACCGTGCATCTGGATGGCTGCGTGGAAGTCGAGGCTGCTTACTACAGTGCGCCACCGGGTTGGATCGGACGGCGTGTCCAGGTGCAGTGGGATGGGTTGCAGGTTCGTCTTATTGATCCAAAAACAGGCCAGTTATTGCGCGAGCACCTGCGCCAGAAACGGGGCTGGCATCGCATTCAGGAAGAGGACCGTTCACCGCGCACGCCACAATCAACCATGCAATTGCTGGGGCGTGCGGGCCGCGCCGGAGCACACATTGGCACGCTCTGTCAGGCCATTCATCAGCGTCAGGGCCAGGTTGGTGTGCGACGCATTCTGGGCGTGCTCTCTCTGGCCAGGAAGTTCGGCCCGGCCGTAGTCGATGATGCTTGCGCGGCCGCACTGGAGATGGGGGTGCACGAGTATCACTTCGTCCGCCGCTATCTCGAACGCCAGCCGCAACTCCCGCTCTCACTGCACCAAGTCGATCCTTTAATCCGGGAACTGGTGCAATACCGTGACATCATCCAGCAAAGAACCATGGAGGAACAAAATGAATCTGATTGAGTTAAATCATGCTTTACGGCAATTGCGCCTCGGTGGCATGGCCGCCGTGCTGGAGACGCGCTTGCATCAGGCTCAGGCCGAAGCCATGTCGCCGCTCGATCTCATCTCCTGTCTGGTAACGGATGAGTTGACCCGCCGTGGAGACCGCTTGCTCGAGCGCCGCCGCAAGCAAGCTGGCTTTCGCGACCCAAACAAGACGCTCGACAACTTTGACTTCAACTTCAATAAGAAGATTAATCGCAGTTTGATCTTCGACCTGGCCACCGCCACCTTCGTTTCCAGGCGTGAGGACGGACTGTTTCTCGGTCCGCCAGGCACGGGCAAGAGTCATCTGGCCCAGGCCATCGGCCAAGCCGTCATCCAACAAGGTTACAAGTTGCTCTATCGCGAGACTCACACTCTGCTTGATGAACTCGCCGACGCGACCATCGACGGCACGCGCAAAGAGTTCATGGAGTGGCTGGTCTCGCTACCGCTGCTCATTCTTGATGATCTCGGCATGCGCAAATTGCCGCTGACCGCTGCCGAAGATCTGCTGGAGATCATCATGCGTCGCTACGAGCGGGCGAGTACCATCGTGACCTCCAATAGACCAGTAGAGGACTGGGGTAAGCTCTTGGGCGATGCCGCCGCCGTCACCGCTATGCTTGATCGCCTGCTCCACCACGGTCACGTCTTGAAATGCGGCCCGCGCAGTTGGCGCACCAAAACCGAATTGTCGGCCGTAGCCAGGTGAGTTCTTTAAGACGTTCGCTTGAATCTCAGCAGGTGTGAATCAATTGAAGCCAGCAACATACGGCCAGGGCCATTCATTAGGCAACACCAAGAAAATCGATTGTGGGTCAAATACGCGCGAAATCTGTTACGCCTTTTCTTGCGAAATCGGTGTTTCACTCTTTCTCAGCCAAGTTGGGCATCGCGAAGCGGGCTCGCTGACGGCAAAGGTGAGAGTTAGTGAAGCCATGAGTTTTCTAAGGCATAAGGAAATCTATCAATCCGATGAGCCGCTAAGTGAAAGGGCGCGACTTTGCGGCCACGCCCTCGCTCATCGTCTTGATGAGTTTCCAGTTGGCTATTCCTGGCGGGTTGCTCTCCAGCAGCGCCCGCTTCCGCTTCGCCAACCGTTGCCTATTCTGCAAAAACCCTCGCGCTATGCCAAGCACTATTTTCATGCTGGACAACCGCGAGACGGGAGCGTAAAACACTTTCATTTTAGTCCCCGGCAACCTTCTCATTTGGCCGGTTTTGAAGCGACCACATATGGCCGCTTTTCAGGTGACCACCGAGGTCATGAACGCCGGTCTTGGCTTTTTGAACAGCCTCGCTGAATATGCTCCATGCCTCAGACTCATCAGCATTTAGTACCTTGCTCCGATAGGTAAACTTTTCGCCGACCTCATTGATTTGAGGCGGTCTACCGAGAGCTTCTTCAAGCTGCACATACTTGATCGCTAGTTCCGCGAGTTCCTTCCGGTAATAATCCTGAGTTGCGTCGTCTGAAATCCTGCCTTCATAAACTTCAAACTGAAGCGATGGCAATCCCTCCAAAACTCTTCGAACAAAGGCCGCCTTGTCTGTGGGCATCAGCGCGCATCGAGTTGGTACAACTGGCGCTTTCTCCCCGATTGTACGATACAACCCACTCACATCGCCTCCGAACCAGTGGTTCGTTGCAAGTGTCGCTGCCTTGGCAAATTGTTTTAAAGTCGGAGCCTTCCCGCCTTTCTCCCCGAGCAGAAGATGGAACGCCTTTGCAGCCTCCCTGATTTCCGACTCCCAACGAGAGCGTAAGTACGAATCTAGATATTCGTTAGCCCAATTTCGGCGGTGCCGCGTGACAATGTCTCGGAGGATTTCGAAACCCTTACGGCGGCTGCCCGCGCTAATGCTCATCGTTATGGATAGGCCATAACCCACCTCGGTTGTTGACGAGTCTTTCGTAATTGGTTCTTCTGGACCTAAACGACTCTCACCTTTTATCAGCTCTTCGAAAAGCTTCTCGTCAATAGGAGTCTTCAATTCCTTTAGCTCGTGCAACTCGCGCCGTTCATGAT
>DATEUF010000194.1:0-13774 GCA_035283325.1 Pyrinomonadaceae bacterium
TCAAACTCCTCCTCTTCGTCAAAGAAATCCGAGACGTAGAGAAAGGCGTCGCGCTCGAGCCCGATATCTACGAAGGCTGACTGCATGCCGGGCAATACACGCATCACGCGCCCTTTGTAGATATTACCTACTATTCCCTGATTGTGTTCACCCCGTTCAATGTAAAACTCGGTGACTTTTTCATTCTCTATGATCGCTATTCTTTTCTCACGACCATTGATGCTTACGACTAATTCTTTTGCCATTTTCTAACTGTTTTCTCCTGAGCGCTCAGCATGAGAATATTGATGTACTCCCAGAGGTGAACACCGCTGCCAGGGAAAGAAGGCTCCCGTTGGAAGATTGTTCCAGTCCGTAATGCTGAGCGCATTGAAATTGTGGGGCATGAGCGAGCGCAGCCATCAAGCTCGAAAGCGAGGCGCGCGCTCAACGCGAATTTAGCGAGAGCCCGAGGCACTCCGCTGTTGATTAACTCAGTGGAAGTTTGTGGGCGCTGGTCAGGCAAACATAAGCACGGTTTGGCCTGGTGCCGTGTAGGAGTGTGTTGTTGGTCGCTCAAAAAACCTTCGGAGCAGCGACTAGATCTGCCCCTAGTGCGACCAGAAGTTAAACTATTCAAAACTAAATCTCGACCAAAAGACCTGGAAATCCAATCTCAGCTAAACCTGCAATGCAGGGAGCACAAGCTGCTTGGACAAAACAATTTCCGTTAGCTCATCTTGTCGCGCTCAACAACCTCAGGTTTACTGTTTCAGCCTAGTTCAAAGGTTGCACTAAGATTGCCCTGCGAGGGCTTCGCTAAAGTAAATTCGTAAGCCGTCAAAACTGGACGACTGAAGAAATCCGCTGCCCGCCTGTCGGGGCGCACGGCAAGAACCGCCTGCTGATTTCCTACGTGCTGCTTGGTTTGGCTGGCACATCGTCGCGCCAAATTGAAACTTCCGGCGGGCGAACTGCTAGACAGTATAACCGAAGCTGGTTGGAAACGCGAAAACAAGAGTGTAACTAGTTTATAGAACAAGATCCTGGCCCGCGGGGATCACCACACGTGCCACATGCACTTCGAATATAGGCATCGCTCAACCTCTTGAAGAATGGCGCTAACAAAATCGCTAATTCACGAATCTGCGTAGCTGCACGCTAATAGCAAACCCAATTGCGATAAAGGTGGCAATCAATGACGCAAGACCCGCGCTCATCAGTGGCAAAGGCACGCCGATTACAGGCAGAATGCCTAATGCCATACCAATATTGATGAAGATCTGAAAAGTCAGTCCGCCGACGATGCCCATAATTACCAGCATGCCCATGCGATCGGGCGCGCGGCGGGCCCCGGTAATCATTCGCGACAGCAAGATAGCATAAGCCAACAACACCATAATACAGCCTATGAAGCCAGCGTTTCCTGCGGTTACGGCAAAGATGAAGTCGGTGTGTGGTTCAGGTAGGAATTTGAGACTACTCTGTGAGTATTCAGTGGAAGCTTGTGCTCCAAAAAGACCCCCCTCGCCAACCGTCAGTATTGACTGCCAGGTGTTATAACCAAAGCCTCGCCGATCGGCTTTCTCGGGATCGAGTATGACATTGATGCGCTCCTGCTGATAGCCCTTAACCAGGTTCGTCTTCACACCTACCCAGTAGGCAAAGGGCAGCATTACCAGTCCGAGTACGATGCCGGCAACTACCAGCCGAATGCGAATCGCTGAAAGAAAAAGGATTACAAGCAGAATAGGAAAGTAGGTAAGCACTGACCCTACGTCGGGTTCTTTCAGAATCAGCACCAGCGGTAAAGCCAGTATTAGTCCCCCGATTGCCGTCTCCTTCCAGGTGAGCATCTGTAGGCGGTGTTTACCGAAGTAACGGGCGAGCATCATCGCCGTCGTTACCTTTACAAACTCCGATGGCTGAAACTGACCGATGCCACCGGGAATTTTGATCCAGGCGCGTTGCCCATTAATCTTTAGACCAATGCCGGGGATCAATACCATAACGAGTAGCACCAGGCCGAAGACGTAGAACAAAGGCGCAATATTCAACAGGCGCCGGTAATCGGTTAGGGCAACGGCCAGCATTACGGCCATAGCTATCGCGAGGCCGATCAGTTGTTTGACCCAGTAACCTTCCGTTGGCAAGGCATGACGAATCTGAATGGTGCCGAAGCACACGATCACTATTGCCAGAAATGCGAGCACCCAGTCGAAATCTCGCAAGGTCCTTTTTTGTAGAATTGCTACCATAGGTACGGTTAGTTCTTTGCTAGTTCCTCTGACCCGGCCTTTTTGACCTCTTTGGGCGCCGCTTTTGGAGTCTTGGCGATGGGCAGTGCTCCCGGAGGTTCTTCGTTCCGTGTCTTGCGATAGTAGACGTCGTAGACGCGGCGCACGGCCGGGGCTGCATGCAGACTGCCGAATCCGGAATTCTCAATCAGTGCTAAAAGCGCTATCTCCGGCTTATAGGCGGGGGCGTAGGAAACAAACCAGGAGTGGTCCTTGTTTTTGCCCACGTCCTTGCCGAGCCCTACGACCTGTGCGGTGCCGGTCTTCCCGGCAATGTCGAACCCGGCCATCTTGATGCTGGCACCGGTGCCGCCATTGTTAACCACGCCCCACATTCCCTCGACAACTGTATGGTGAATAACCTCCGGAATGGGAACCACTTTTGGGTTTGGCCGGGAGGAGTCGAGGTCCTGGAACGTACGCGCCCGTCGATATTCGAACGGTCCACTGGCGCTAACGGGCCTCACTTCCCTGAAGAGATGCGGTATGTACAACCGGCCGCCAACGCCAATCCCCATAACCGTGCGCAGCAAGCTGATTGGTGTGATGACATCATAAACCTGACCGAAAGAGGCGTAGACGGTATCAATGTCTTTCCACTCCGGACTGCTTGGCTGCATGCGTTTCTTGAATTCACGCGAAGGCGTCCAGTTAACTACTTCATTTGGCAGGTCAATTCCGCTGCGTCTATTCAGGTCGAATTCATCAACCATGGCTACAATTCCATCGATCCCCATTTTGAGCCCGAGACGGTAGAAGTAGCCGTCGCACGATCTGGTGATCGCCGTCTTGATGTCTGGCGTGCCGTGATTCCCCATGCACCGGGTAAATTTGTTGCCAATCGTTATGCCGCCGCCGCAAACGAGGTTGGAGTGATCGACAGTTATGGCTCCCTGCTGGAGTCCGGCCACTGCCATCGGGATCTTCCAGGTCGATCCTGGCATATAGCGGCTTTGAACTGCGCGATTGAGTAACGGAGTCTCAGGGTCGTTTAGCAGCGCCACATATTCAGCGTGGCCCTCCTTCGTGCCGATACGTTGGGAAAACAGATTAGGATCGAAGGAGGGAAAAGAAGCCAGCGCCAGGATCTCACCATTATTGGGGTCCATTGAGATTATGACGCCACGCTTGGTGACTGATGTGCGCAGTTGTTCCTCTGCAGCCAGTTGGAGGTCCAGGTCGATTGTCGTTATCAGATCCTGGCCCGGTTGCGGCGGAATTGTCTCAATCTCATCCTGAATGCGACCACGGCTGTCGACTATCACCTTCCGATAACCATCGCGCCCGCGCAGGTAGTCGTCGTAGATCTGTTCAAGCCCGCTCTGGCCGATTATGTCGCCGGGCTTTAGACCCTTATCTTTGTAGCTGGCCTGCTTGAGTTGCTCCGGACTGATCTCGCCAACGTAGCCCAGCACATGCGCCAGCAAGCCATTGGGAGGGTAGCGACGCTGCGGTTGTTGCTCGACGCGCAGTTCGGGAAACTCGAGTCGCCGCGCTTCGACCCAGGCAATATCACCCGGAGAGGCGTCCTGTTTTACCAGTATTGATTCAAATGCGGGTTGCGACTTAATCTCTTCAAAACGCTCTCGCAACAACTCAGCATCTATGGCGAGTCCTTGGGAAAGCGGCTCAACCAGATTATTCAGCTCTCTGCCCTTAACGTCTTCGCGCGAGAGAATGACATTGTAAATAGGACGAGAATCAACAAGTGAATGACCATCGCGGTCAAAAATGATTCCTCGCGGCGCTGGAATCGGCAAAAGTCGGATGCGCTGGTTCTGGGCAATCTCCGCATAACGCTGACCGTTTACGACCTGGAGTAAATAGAGCCGGATTCCCAGGACCGATAGCATCAGCACGACCAGCAACTGGATAGCTCTGAGCCGGGCACGCAGATTCTGGGAAGTGTCTTCGAATTTCATCGCCTGTCGTAAAAGTCGTTAAGCTGACATATTGGTTGATCCGTCGCCGTATTCTGGTTGTCTTGAGAGTCCGGAATCACCTTCTGCGGAGCGAACCGGTGCCGCGCCGGGCGACGCGGCGGCGCGACGCAAATTGTCGTTGCTGCCCTCGTTCCTGGAAGACCGAGTCAATCATGTAGAGAGCAAACGTGCCGACGATAGTAGTCGCTATCAGCCGGTAAGCCATTGTTTGCACAATCGGCACCAGCGGCTGATAGCCCAGCGACCGATGCCAAAATACATAAATTAGAGAATCCAGAATGGACGCCGCAGCAAGCACAGGAATTCGTAGCAGTGGATTCTCTAGATTTACCCGGGTAGCTGCAACGTAGATTACGTAGGCGGTCAAGGTCTTTGAAAACCCGCCGGCCCCAACGAGGCCGCCGCTGGTGGAGTCCACAGCCAGCCCGGCAACGGTTCCCACGATTAGCGCCTGCCAGGCGTCCCGCTGTAAAGCGATATAAACAACGACCATAAGCGGAAAGTCAATATAGGAGAGGGGCTGCCAGACGGCGCGCAAGGAAAGCTGGAGAATTATGGCAAGGGCGAGTATAGCCGCGATCTTGAGCTGAGGCATTTACGAACCGGAGTGGCTGCAATGATTGATTAGCTATGAGACAAAGCCGATAGCCAGGGAGAAATCACCGCTTATCACTTTTCCCTTTGTCTACATTAGGCAGGGTCTGTTCGGGCGCAGGCCGCTGCGGCGGATGATAGAGCAGCACAGCCACTTCTTCCAGTTGATCAAGCTGCGCGCTGGGCCGGATGAAAATCTGATGGGGTTGCGTTGCGGTACCATGGTTTACCATCACTACGTCTCCCACGTTCAAGCTGGGCGGATAGATGCCGTCCTGGCCGGTGGTCAGGACATAATCACCGACTTCTACTTTCTGCAGTCCGGAAACGTAACGCATTTCAATGAGGCCGCTTTGGCCCAAGCCTCGCACGGAGCCCATCGCTCCAGTTTCACCGAGTTGACCAACTACCGCCCCGGCTGCCGCTTTCTCATCGGTTATCAACATTACCTGAGCCGTCAATGGACTCACCGCGACCACGCGACCGACTATGCCACCTGCAGTTACGACCGGCATATTGAGAGCGATTCCCCCGGAACTCCCCTGGTTGATAGTGACGGTGTTGAACCACACTGAAGCATCGCGGGCAATCACTCGTGCGGACACCGAGCCATATCCGGTTTTCTCCTTTAGACCCAGCAGCCCTTTGAGCCGCTCATTTTCGATGGCCGCCTCACGTGCGTTTTTGAGCTCAAGTTCGGTCTCAGAGAGACGTTGTTTTAGCCTTTCATTTTCGTCAGCAGTACTGCTGAAGTTGAGGATTTTGCGGACCAATCCTGAGGTCGCGCCACCCGCTCGGGAGGAGGCGTCCTGCACCGGGGAGACAATAGCCTGCGCCCAAACCCTGAATATACGTTGCTTGCTTTCGCTGTCGCGCGCATCCACGGCCATGATGCCGAAATTGGCAGCGAGCAGCATCATTAGCCAGATGGGAGCGCGCTGGCGGATCTCCTTTTGGGTGCGAATCGAGGCCACTGTCTTGGTTTCTTCAGGTCAAGTCCGACTGATCGTCCAATCTCACATGCCGCTGGTCATCGTGTTTTCCCACTTCACACGCTTCAACAGATCGAAATCGGAAAGCATCTTGCCCGTCCCAAGCACCACCGACGCCAACGGATCATCAGCCAGGGAGACCGGCAAGCCTGTTTCAATTGAGAGTCTCTTATCAAGGTTCTTGAGCAATGCGCCACCACCGGTGAGCACGATGCCGCGTTCGACAATATCTGCTGAAAGTTCAGGCGGAGTTCGCTCGAGGGCCACGCGCACAGCATTTATTATCGTAGATACCGAATCGGCCAGAGCTTCTCTAACTTCTTCATCCGTGATCGTGATGGTCTTGGGAATGCCTTCAATCAGGTTCCGACCACGCACTTCATAGGAGAGTGGTTCATCAAGCGGATATGCCGAGCCTAATTCAATCTTTATTGCTTCCGCGGTTCGTTCGCCAATTAACAAATTATATTTACGCTTGATGAAAGAGATTATGGCTTCATCCATTTCGTTTCCCGCCACCCGAACGGCGCGTGAGTAAACGATGCCGCTCAAACTGATGACGGCAATGTCGGTGGTGCCGCCTCCGATATCCACAACCATGTTTCCGTGCGGCTCCGTGATTGGCAACCCGGCTCCAATGGCAGCGGCCATTGCTTCCTCTACCAGGTAGACCTCGGAGGCCTTTGCCCTATAGGCAGAGTCCTCCACGGCGCGGCGCTCCACCTGAGTGATCTCAGACGGAATGCCGATTACTACACGCGGGCTGACCCAGGTTTTCCCGTTGTGTGCTTTGCGGATAAAATGCTGGAGCATCTTTTCCGTCACTTCAAAATTGGCGATAACGCCGTCCTTCATGGGCCGAATAGCGACGATGTTGCCGGGTGTTCGGCCCAACATGTCTTTCGCGTCGCGGCCCACTGCCTCGACCTGATTGGTCACCTTATTGATTGCAACTATAGACGGCTCGGAGACCACGATCCCGCGTCCTTTGGCATAAACAAGCGTGTTCGCGGTTCCCAGATCAATCGCAAGGTCACTGGAAAACAGACTGAAGATAGATTTAAAGGCCATTAATCCACCATTTCCGTTAATTTAGATGAGAGCATCGGCGGGCTGCGCAGGGCAAGCCGGTGAATGGTAAAAGCGGTTACAGCGGCGAAAAGATAGATGAAGCTAGTCTGCGCATCTACCCTATACCGCCCACGACTATCACTTAACTCCTCCTGACCAGGCAAGTCCGAACTTCATAAGATACACCGAATTCCAAAGTTTGCGCTATCAGGAACTCGCCCTTTCCTCGTTCGAACTCAGTAGCTTCACTCTGGCTCGGTCCGCAGCGGGGGCCCGAGAGTTCAGCACCGGTCCCGTCGAGAAACGAACACAGTTCTTATTTGCTGCTTTGGCCTCGTACATTGCTGTGTCGGCACAAGCTATGAGCTGTTGTGGGGAGGAGGCATGTTGCGGAAAAGCAGCCACGCCAAAGCTGGCGGTAAGCGAAAGCCTTAAACGCCGTCCCCCGGTAAACTTATACTCTGCAATCTTTTCGCGGATCCGCTCGGCGACGACTCCAGCCAGTTCCATGCCAGTGTCCGGGAGCACAATAACGAATTCGTCGCCTCCGTACCGAGCGACGGCATCTGTGTCGCGCACAGAGGACAGAATCACTGCTGCCATCTCCATAAGCATGTGGGAGCCAACGAGGTGTCCATGGACGTCATTGATTCTCTTGAAGTCGTCGAGATCAAGGAACAGGGCTGCCACGCTCGAGCCATAGCGGCGCGCCCGCCGGATCTCGTTGAGAAGAAATTGCCGCAGGTAACGGGCGTTGTGGAGTTTTGTCAAATCATCGGTTTGTGAAAGTCGCTCGGCCTCAGCAATGCGTACCGCGTTGGCCAGAGCTGAGGCGATTGGCAGCGCGAGCGCGTCGAGTAGTTCCACCTCTGATTTTTTGAACGTATGCTCCGTTGCAGGGCGCGTGCCCTCGAGCACTCCCATAATCCGGTCACCACAGACCAGCGGCACCGCCACGACATGATGTTCCCGTTCTTTCTTGCGGGTGGTACCCAGCCCGGCAGCGGCAAACCTTGCCGCCTTTGATTCGGAGCCGGGTGCAGCCGCAGCCTCCCCGTCGAGGAGTCGTCGCCAATCATCTGTCAACGTTTCTTCCTGTTGCTCGCCACGGTTCTTGACGGCCAGTGCTTGCAGATTTGAAGCCTCCCCTGTGCTCGTCTCAGAAATAGTGTAGATGGTCCATCGCTCGGCGCTTACCAAAGTCTCGAGACCTGTAAGTGCCGTTTGAGCGGCACCGTTCTGATCGCTGATGAAGTGAAGAGACGAAACCAGGTCAAACGCAGAGCGCAGGTTTTTGGCTCTAATTTGAGTAGGCAGTGAGAACGAGCCGGGCTCGGCAGGATGTTGTAGCAGGGCCGGTAGCTTCAGTTCACCGGTTGCCCCATGTCCTTCTATTTCGCGCAAGATGGCGGGCAGCTGGGCCGCTTTATCGGCGATTGCGCGAAACCCGAGGCGCTTAAGCGTAGCTCCGTCCAGGCTACGCAGGTTCAGATTTGGAAAGCCATTTACGTGCCGGCGACAGGCAATCAATGGCGCGCCGGGCCAGAATGCTTTCGCGTGCTCCACCGCTGTGTGCAACTCAACCATGTCTGCGCCCGGAACGACTTCGTACAGAACCGCAAGCGGCGACTGGCCCAATGGCTCGGCTCCATTCTCGCTTTCGCGCTGCTGGGCCAGGGCTACTTCCACTTCGACTTCACGCAAACCCTCAATCAAAGTCTTCACACCCGCAGCTCGCAACGCCTCGATCAGTTCGTACGCGGGCGCTTCGTGAGCATCTGTTAGTAAGATTACGTGACTCGACATGCTGAAATTCTAATCGGTGCCGCGTGCGCCGCGGCCAGAGAGGCTCAGTCGGTACTGGCTGCTGTTTCCCTGCGGGTCCTGGGCTTCGAGGGAAACATCGCGAGCGCCGGCTGGTACGGTAATCTGCACCTGGAACGCGCCGTCAGTAGCAACAAGGGTCTCGCGCCCCGAAACTTTAATTGCGGTGCCCGGCTCGGCGCGGCCACGTATCAGATAAACGCTGCCACCCAAAAGCTCTGCTGTTAAACCGGAAACGGCGACCCGTGAACCGGTGCCCTGCGGCGCCACGATAAACTTTTGCGGCTCGCTCCAGTCACTAGTTTGGCCTGAGGCTGCAGTGGCTCTTACCCGCCAGAAGTAGACTCCAGAACGCAAATCGCTGACTGTGAATTCGTTGGCCGCAAGTTGATCTCGTTCAATTACCTTGCCGTCGGCGACAAAGAAAGGAGAAGTAGCGACTTCTACGCGATAGTATGAGGGAATGCCTGACTGGGGCCGCAACCATTTCAAAGGCACACTAGCTGATCCATTGCTACCGACAAAAATTTTCTCTAGATCCCTTGGTTCAGCCGGCAGCGGAACGTCCAGCAGTTTCTGTGGCCGCGAGAGAGTACCTGAGGGATTTACGGAAACATATTGTCCACCCATTATCGAAGTCTTGTCTCCGGCCCGATTCGTGGTTTCGATTACACCTGTGTTCACTCGAATTTCCTCGGTGCCTTCCGGATTGACGCCAAAACTGGCCCCCGTTTGTTCACCAAGCTTGTTCTTTGTCTTTGGGGTCTCAACCACGTTGTCAGTACCTTCAGGCTGCTGTTCTGTGCGCACATACATCTGACCGCTATCAACGACCACATGGACAGATGTTTTCTTCCCATCGTCGGCACTGGCATTATCACGGATGGTGATTGTGCTGTTTGGCCGCACTACTAGAGTGGAACCATCAGCCATGCTCACACGCGCGCGACCACTTGCCTGTGTCTGCACTGTATCGCCGGGATAGAGTTGCGTATCGCTGCTGGCAACAATCGTCTCACGTGTTGCCGCGCGAATCACGCGCACGTCGCCTTCAAAAGAGATAAAGCGCGCGCCTGGAGCGGGCTTGATACCTGTACCGACGTTGCGCAAGGGATTTCCGTACTTCCAGACGTAAAGTGCAGCGCCGGCGGCCAGCCCCGAGAGAACGAGAATGGCGATGATGAGGTAGACAACTCGCTTCTGAATTACCCACCAATCAAAAACAAAGCGACTGGTTTTCGTGATCATCTTCTGTTGAGATCATTTGTGTGATGAGGCACTACAGGTGGCCGTGCCCGGCAGGGCGGCCCGTTGGTCGGACGGCCTTAACCAAAAACTCAAGGTGTGAAGGCTGAGTAGCCGATCTGCTAACGCACCTTGCGGCGGCTCCCAATCTATCTCTCTCCCACCCAGGAACTGCCGAGGTGTCTCTGGCCGGTTTATTGTTGGCGGTTGGCCTTTCTGCTCCCCGTTGGCGGCAGGAAAGTCATCCTGGTAGAAAATTTAACACAGGCGTTGAAAGCGTTCAAGTTGGTTGATCATGCCAAGTCGCAAGAAATTTGGCCGAGATTCACCGCCTTTGAAGACTCTCGCTTTCTTCTTCGAGGGTCTCGGAAGGCTGATCAATGGCGCCACCCTCGTCGGAGCCCACGAAATTTTCCTCCCTGGCCAGTTCCTCAAAGGATTCTTCCTTCTCACCCTCAAGCGAAGCGTCATAATCTGGTGGAAGGTCGACTTCAATAGCCACCTCGCCCTCCTTAGACCAGATGAGTGAGGCGGCGACTGAGCTGAGTAGCACGATTGCTACGACCGTCAATGAAAACCAGATTGGAATGTGTACGCCCGCCGCGACAATCAGCATCTTCGTTCCAATGAACGTCAGCACAATAGCCAATCCCATCTTGAGGTAGTGAAACTTCTCGACCACACCTGCCAGCAGGAAGTACATCGAACGAAGCCCCAGAATGGCAAAGACGTTGGAAGTGTATACGATGAAAGTGTCAGTCGTAATGGCGAAGATGGCAGGGATAGAGTCAACTGCAAAAACCAGGTCTGTTACTTCCACGATCAGTAACACCAGCAACAGAAGCGTACCTGTAAGCCGCCCATTAATCGTCGTGAAGAATTTTTCTTCTTCATAGTGACGCGCGATCGGGACGTACCGTGTCACCACTCGCACTATGGGATTGTTCTCTGGCTGAATGTCGGTATCTTCCTGGCGAAACATCTTGAATCCGGTATAGACGAGGAAGGCGCCAAAGATATAGATGATCCATTCGAAGCGCTCAATGAGAGCTGCGCCGATGAAGATCATGGTCAGGCGCATCACGAGCGCGCCCAGAACACCCCAGAAAAGAACACGATGTTGATACTTATTGGGAACCTTGAAATATGAGAAGATCAGAAGGAAGACAAAAAGATTATCTATCGATAGCGACAGTTCGATCAGATAGCCGGTGACAAACTCCAAACCCTTCTGGGTACCTTGTCGCCAGAAGACGATGCCGGCAAAGGTCAGAGCCAGGGTGATCCAAACAACGCTCCAGGTGGTGGCTTCGCGATAAGTTACGGAATGAGCCTTACGATTGAACAGTCCGAGGTCGAGGCTCAACATGAAAAGAATGAAGAGGCCAAAGCCAATCCAAAGAGTTGTTGAGCTTTCCAGCATATCCATCGAAGTAAAATACCATTGGCGGCGGTTTCTGTCAGGTTAGCAGGCTTTCCCCTTACCGTTTGTTTCAGCTAATTAACAAACTGAAACTTTATTGTGCGATTACGGCGAAAATGACACGCGCTCTGCGCCCTTTGTGGTTGCGCCTGTCCTCCATCTCCTTTACAATCCGCCGTTTGTAGGAAGGTAAGGAAATGCTCAAACAACTTGGCAGACTGGAACGCACACGCGGCATCATCATCGTTGGTTTCGTGATTCTAATGGCGGTAAGCCTGGTCGTTTTCTACGCGCCGGGAAGGTCGGCGCGCTACGTTGAACCGACCCGTAATACGGAGGTCATTGCGAAAGTAGGAAGCGATGAGATTACGGTGGCTGACCTGGCCCAGCTTCGCGAAAATTACCAGCAGATGCTCGGAGGGCAGATCAGTTTGGCCCAATTAGGCGGCAACAAGCGGTTTCTCGATGGCCTGATTCACGATCGGGTGGTGGCCCAGGAAGCTGCACGACTCGGATTGGCTGCCAGTGACGCGGAAGTTGCAGAGAAAATTCGCAAACAGTTTACGGATGCCTCAGGCCAATTTGTCGGCATTGATCGCTACAAGGAATCAGTGACCGCTCGCTTTGGGGAAGTGGAGAAATACGAGCGCAACATCCGTTATGCGATCGCACAGGAAAAGTTGAAGGCTTTTGTAACTGCAAGCGTGAGAGTTTCTGATAATGAAGTGCAGGAAGAGTACCAACGCGATAACACGAAATTCGAAATCAATTACGTCGTGATCTCCCTGGAAAAATTAGCAGAAAAGGTCCAGCCTTCAGATGAGGAACTCAAAAACCACTTCGAGCAGCATAAGACTGACTATCGCATACTGGAACCGCAGAAGAAGATACGCTACTTGTATATCGATCAGGACAAGTCTGGCCAGAAGCTACAGATTTCAGACAAGGACCTGCGCGACGAGTATGAAAAACTGGACGCTGCTCACAGGCAGGCAGGTGTACGAGTACAACAGATCCTGCTGAAGGTTGCGCGTAAGGATTTGGAAGCGGACGTGGAACAAAAGGCAAAAGATTTGATTGCCAAGCTGAAAGGTGCCGGAACCACGGTTTCGGAAGAAGCGTTTGCGGAGGCAGCGCGCGGAAACTCCGAGGATCCGGCTACAGCCAAAAACGGCGGGACCCTGCCACGCATAATCAAGAAGAACCCGAACAAAGCTGATCCGCTTTATGATCAAGTTGTTGACATGCAACCGGGTGAGATTACGGACCAGCCAATTAAACATAACGGTAACTATTACATCCTGCGTCGCGGCGACTCGGTACCAAAAACCTTCGAAGACGCAAAGCAGGAACTGCTGGTCTCCTTGCGCAACCGCCGTGGGTACGCCGTGGCAGTACAGCTCGCTGACCGGGCGCAGCAGCGCTTGCAGGAGACGAAGGATCTGCAAAAAGTTGCTCAGGAGCTGGCGGCCGAAGCAAACATGAAACCGGCAGAAATGATCAAGGAAACGCCTTTCGTGAAACCGGGGGACGATGTCCCAAACATCGGCAATAACCAGCAATTTGAAGCGGCAATCGAGCCGCTTCATAATCCAAACGACGTTGGCACCCGTACAGGTATAAAGGGCGGTTTTGCGGTGCCAATGTTGGTCGAAAAGCGAGATCCACGCGTTCCTGACTTTGAAGAAGTTAGATCGAAAGTAGCTGACGCTGTGAAGCAAGAACGCGCGAAGGAACAGTTGGATGTGCGAGCAAAGGAACTCGCCGCCTCCGTGAACAACGCCGGCGAAGTCAAAGTTGCTGGCGAGAAGGCCGGGTTCGAAACCGGCACGGAGGAAGAGTATAAACTCGGGGCGACGCTAGGGAAGGCAGGCACAAGTCCGGCTTTGGATGAAGCGATCTATACAATGAAGGCTGGTGAAGTAACCAGGACGCCGGTCAAAGTGGCAGACCACTGGGTGGTGTTGGGGGTGGTTAACCGCACCGAAGCGGATCTGGCCGAATTCGCCAAACAGCGAGACCAGCTCAAGCAATCGCTACTTTCCGAACGGCAAAACCAACTATTTGAAGACTATATCGCCGCGGTGCAACGGAAAATGAAAGACGCCGGCCGTATAAAGATCTATACAAAAGTCCTGGAGCAGATGGAAGAGCAGGAGCCCGTTGCTGCGCCGCGACCTCAATTCCCGTTACCTACGAAGTAAGGGCAAAGAGCAAGGAGCCAAGGGCAGAGAGTAGGAAGACAAGACCATTTGGCATTTGACATATTTGACATTTGACATTGGTCATTGGTCATTGGTCATTGATCATTTTGAGGCGATCAAGGAGCAACTGAAACCAAGATGACCAAAATGGCAAATGAGAAATGTCAAACGTCAAATGTCAAATGCTTTTGCTCTTTCCCTC
>DATEUF010000195.1:0-4221 GCA_035283325.1 Pyrinomonadaceae bacterium
GACGTTGACGCGCCAGCCGTCGAGCGCACCGTGAACAACATGCTGACCATGCCGCCCGAACATCGCGGCACGTTCCTGTGGGAAGACCCACAGCCCGTTTCGCTGACGAGCTATGGCGGACCGACGCCGAACAGCGTACGCATCGGCCCGGTCTATACGCCGCCGGAGTTCCGGCGCCGGGGGTACGCCAGCGCCTGCGTGGCGGCTGCCAGCCAGTATCTGCTGGACTCAGGGCGCAAATTCTGCACCTTGTTCACCGACCTCGGCAACCCGACGTCGAACCACATTTATCAAGTGATCGGGTATGCGCCAGTGTGCGATGTAGATGAGTATAGATTTGGTGATTGAGGGATTTGGGGAGACAGGTTCCCTAGAATCGCCAGAGATGCTGGGCTGTCGCCTTGTAACCGTTGCGCCTGGAATGGCTTTGGTGTAAATTGGACTCAGGCCATCGGGTCATTAAAACGACCTGTATAATTCTCGCCCCATAGATTTTGCGGGACTTGAGCGGTTTTCGGGCCGCAGATAAGGGAATTGTGTGGCGGCTGTACGCCACATCAATCCTTGACTGTTTTACAACATAAAGAGTCTATCTAATCACAAGTTATTGCGCCCCGTCGCCAACCAGCGGGAAAACTGAACGGCGTGGGCATGGGCCGCGGCTGCGCAGGCGCGAGCGGGCGCAATAACCAGCGCATGAAGCAGAACTGGCTCCGCCGCAGACGGTCAAGCGGCATGAGCAGCAGAGTCATGGCAGAGGCAGGGCCGTGAGGCAGACCCGCCAGTCTGCTTATGCGCGGCCGTTGGCCCGCCCCGAAAGGCACAAGAATAACAACAGTGCCCGCCCCATCCAAACTGCCAGCCGACACCCGCGCGTCCCGGTGATCCAGCGCCGCCAGTGCAGGTGCGAACCGTGCGCTGGACACCGGGACCCCGCGCGGGTGTGAAACGCTGGCAGGATGGGGCGGTAATGGGGTTTTGATGGGGCGGGAATAGGGCGGAAGAAAAAAATGATGGGCATCTGCGCCACAAATGCCCATCACTAGCCCGAAGAAGCAAGCGGTTGATCGGTTACTACTCAACGTTGCGACGCTAACCGCTCCAGGCTGAAGGATTGCCGATCAAAAGAAAATGACCGGGTCGTCGTCGATTTTTCGGCAATCTGAAAACAGCATACACGAAAAAAAACGGGGAAGTCAAGTACTAACATCAAAAGTGACTGAAACGCGGCTAATAAATGCCCCCTTGTCGCAATTACGGCTAATATAGTCAAGTAGCGAGAGACGCGCTACGCGCGCTCTCGCTGCGCGGTCGGCCCTCCGCTTCGCTTCGAGCCATCCCGCTTCAGCGAGATGTAGCGAAACAATTACGACGTTACGAAACTTACACCATCTCACCGAGAGACAGCGACAAAACAAAATGGATTTTCCCAAAAGACAGAATGAAATACGTAACGGTTACAAAACAAGGTTACATACTGGAAGGAAACCACTGCCCCACTCAAAACGACGGCCCAACCTGCGGATGAAGCCGAACCGCCGCGAAAAGTTATATACCGATACAACTCGCCTCGGCGGTCGGCTTATCCGCTAACCGTTGGGCGGCCTATCAGATACTTCTGCGATAAGGAAATACGTCGCATGGACGAAATAACACCAGCTTTTGCCAAGCTCAAAGGTCTGCAAAGAACACTCTCCAATCGCGTTTCAGGTCCTGCCAATTATTTCGACCCACTCGTTGCGCTTGAATACTTTGAGAGATTTGCAAACTTTAGAGATCAGCTGAAGGCGCTTCTGCCTGACCTTTACACTGATTTCCCCTCGCACGCGATTGCTCAACCAAGCAAAACCACTGACAATGAGGGGCGAGGCTACATCACAAGAGGCCAGTTAGAGCTACTACTGCTCGACATAGAGGAAATGCTTGAAACTTGGGAAACAGTTCAGACTGTGCAAACGTCGGCCCCTGCCATGAAGGTTACACGCGAGGGGGTATTCTTCGCCGGACAATACTTTGACTCACTTCAAAAGGCAAGGGATATCCTGTCGCAGGCCAAGCAGAGCATATCCCTCATTGACGGTTACGTGAATGAAGATGTACTAAATACTCTGACTGCAAAGGTAGACACAGTCGAAGTAAACGTGCTAACACGCAGTGTATCCCCATCGCTACTAACTGCGGCCCATGCCTTCAACAAGCAATATGGCAAACTGTCAATTCGTACATCTCTAGCCTTTCATGATCGGTTTGTCATTATTGATAACCGTGATTTCTATCACTTTGGAGCGTCCATCAAGGATCTGGGTAATCGGGGCTTCATGTTCTCCATCATTGAAGAGCCAGTGGTGATTGACTCTTTGCAGTCAGAATGGAAGAATCAGTGGGCAAAGGCCACAGTTGTAATCTAACCAGCGATAGCGGTCAAAATGGGCAACCCACCGATGAGATGCATTCAGATAACCCCGGCCCGCCCAACACGGGTTGCAGGCGACGGGGCGGGGCTCGCCGAGTTTGAGTGAGTCATTACTTTACCGCCCCGCGCCTGAACCTGGCCGTTGGGCGGCTCACTAATCTACTGCGCCAGTAGTTCACAAGCAAAAGGTGTAATCTCTATGCGATGGTCACGTCCAAAGTGGCAACAAGAACTTGCCAACTATTTTCTTGATAATGTGTTTGACTTCCTCACCATTGCGGCTTCAGCCTATGTGGTCATTCGTCACCAATTTGTGCCATACGGCCCTAATGACATCGCAGAGTTAGCCACATGGATATTGGCGATTCTTGGATTGCTGTCTGTTTCGGGATTGTGGGAGCGCCATCGTCGGTTACGCAACATAGAAGAGATAAGCACTCAGACAAACGAGATGGTTTCTCGAAAACTAAGCGGCCAAGTTCGCGCCCAAGATTTCTTTTGGGCGGGCGAAAAGAAGGTTACAAACCAGGACCTTGCTCAAGCCAATGAGATATACATCGTTGGAATGATTCTCAACAGAGCCATAAGAGATAATTTAGCCGTTCTTGGAGACAAAGTTGCGGCTGGGGCAAATCTAAGAATCGTCATTTTGGACTACGAAAACGACTCACTGATGAAGGTTATGCCGTTCAGGAGTTATGGGACTAAGCCCAGCGAATGGTGGCGAAATCGAATACAGCAGACTGTGGGACACATAGAAGATATTCCAAACACTGAAAAACCTACTGGCTCATTATCTGTGGGCTATTTGCCCTATTTCCCGTCTTTCGGAATGTGGCTGATTGACCCCGATAAATCACACGGTCAGATTGTGGTGGAGATATACCATCATCGAACGGCAGACCCCAATCCTACATTTACATTGCGCGCTACCGAAGATACCTACTGGTATGGCTACTTCAGAAAGCAGTTCGACTTACTTTGGCAATCGTGTGAAGAAGCGGGCAAGGTTGTAAAAGTATCGCCCAAGAGCGAACCACCAAAAACGCAATAGAAAGTAGTCGCGCATCTTGCATGAATGCTGTTTGTCTAAGTTCAAGCCTAAAGTATAGAGAACTTATTCGAGAAACCATACAGAAGTTTGGAAATATAGGCATCACGGCATTCTTTCCAAATTTAGATGGATTCGATAAGGATGGACTTGACATGGATGCAATGAAGAGACTATGCCAAGACCACTTCCGCGCGATTGATAATTCAGACGCTTTGTATGTAGTAAACCCTGATGGCTATATTGGAACACTTGTCAAAATTGAAATCGGTTATGCTTTGGGAAAAAGGAAGCCAGTCTATTTTTCCGAAAAAACAAACTCACTTGAATTAGACGTTTTATCCCAAGATGTAATTTCTCTCGATTCGATAGAGCGGTTTCTCGAAATATGAAGAGCGCCGCCCAACACGGGTTGCAGGCGACGGGGCTGGGCGCGCCTGATTTGAGCGAGTCGTTACTTTGCCGCCCCGCGCCTGAACCCCATCGTTAGCCCGCTTCTACACAGCGTGCGCTGGTAAGCACATCGGAGTATGGAGGCATGCCTATGGCCTGACAATCTTCATCCTATCCAACCCCATTGACCCTTATTCACATTCAACTAGCCAATTGGAGGCATACCATGTACAAGTTCGAAACGAGCATATTCATCAACCGTCCCGTGCAGGAGGTCTTCGACTACGTGACCAACCCTACCAACAGTGCTCGGTGGCAAAGCGGTACCCAGTCCGCGGAATGGACATCAGATGGCCCGCATGGT
>DATEUF010000196.1:0-5623 GCA_035283325.1 Pyrinomonadaceae bacterium
GGCCCCGGCCCCGCCCTTTGCCCGCGACCGCCGCAATGGCGGCTACTACGCCGACACGTACTCCGTCATCCCCCAGACCAACGGCGATTTTCTTCTGGTCAAATCGTTCAACGAGTGGATCGAGGGCACCGAGATTGAGCCAGGCGCGAGTTACGGCGACCTGTATCTCAACCTGACCTGCGAGTACGCGAACGGTTACCGGAGCCGGTAAAACGTTAGCTCCCTGGGCCTTACTCCAAAAGGTGTCAGCCACCCCTTCGACTGCGCGGCGGGCACGCTTCGCGTGAGCGGAGCAAAGCGCAGTCGAAGGACGCCCGCCGCTCCGCTCAGGGTGCGGCTGATTATCTGACAGCGTGCACCCCCGGAACACTCGGTGTTTGTTTCTGCCTCAGGGAACGGGGATAATGATCTTCAGCCCGTAGAAAAGTGCGTCACTCCTTGTGCCATTGGCGGCTTTGATCTCCGCGACGGTCACGCCAAACCTCTGCGCGAGACTCGTCAGCGTGTCGCCGCGCTGGACGATGTACTCCATTGGACGCCGGGTAGGATCGGGGACGATGAGTTGCTGCCCGGTGAAGAGGGTATCCGTGGTGAGGCGGTTGGCGCTGCGGAGCGCGGCCAGGGTGACGCCATATCGGGCGGCGATCACGGACAGGCTCTCCCCTCGTCTGACCACGTAAACCACCGCGTTGCCGGTGACGACCAGTGGAGTGGGCGTGGCCGTGCCGGGCGCGGGCGTGGGAATGAGCAAAATCTGGCCGGGGTAGATTACATCGGAGGTGAGGTTGTTGGCGGCCCTCAGGGCCGACAGCCTCACTTGGAAGCGCCGCGCCAGAGCCAATAATTGATCGCCCGGCTGGACGACATAGGTTTGCCCTGGCGGGAAGGGCGTCTTGGTCGGCGCGGGCGGCGGAACGATGAGCACCTGACCCCGGTAGATTACGTCCGAGAAGATGCTGTTGGCCGCCCGGATAGCGGCGACCGTCACGCCGAAGCGCCGCGCCAGGACCAGCAGTTGATCGCCGGCCTGAACGGTATAGGTGAAGTACCCGGCCGGCAGAGGCGTCTTGGTCGCCGTCGGGGTGATTGGCGTGGGTGTGGGAATCCGCAGCACCTGCCCGGCATAAATCGTATCGGAAGGCAGGTTGTTCGCGGCCCGGATGGCCGGGATGCTGACGTTGAAGCGCCGGGCGAGGGTGAGAAGCGTATCGCCATATTGCACGACGTAGTTGCCTGGCCCCGGCGTGAGCGTGGGGGTGGGCGAGGGGCCAGGTGTAAAGGTGGGCAGGCGAACAAAGGTCGCCGTCGGCGTGCGCGTGTGGGTTGCGGTCGGCGTGGCCGTCGGGGTGGGGGTGGCAGTCTGGGCCGTTACGGTTCGGGCCGTTCCCGCCATGACAATCCCTGCGAGCGCGGTCAACAGGATGAATAGCCAGCGGCGAGACAAAGAGAAGTGAATAGCGGGCATCATGGCCTCCCAATTCCGGCGCGGCCTGTTATGCGCCGCGCCTTCCAGCCCTTACACTATGCCGCGAATTGGCTGCGCACGCAACTCGGATTCGTCTGGTGATTACCGTCGGCAAATGCTCCATGCCCGCGTCCTCGCGGGCCGTCCGCGGGGACGCGGGCGGGGAGCAGTAGAGTTTCGGACGCGACCCGGATTTGTCAGCAGATAGTTTGCCCCTCATCCATTTAGGACTATAATCCATCTGACGAGACCACAAGCAAAATATCTCCGGGCATCAGCCTATGCAGTAGAGGCGCGTGGCAGGGGCTTTGCAGAAAACTCCGGGCCGTTCGCACCTATCGCGGGCGGCTCGGGTTGTTTATGTGGGAGTGTAGGCGGAACAGTGCCGGGGAGACGCCGCGCCAGGCAAAGCGGCGGCTGATACCTGGCATGGCTGCCGAACGCGAATCATAATTATTGTGGTTTCACGTTTGATGTAGAATCAAGAGTTGGGCGGCAGTCGCGCACCGAGGTCAGATTCTTGAAGTGAAACAAATATGAATCTCGAAGAATTCTACGAGTCGCTTTCTATACAAGTCATCGAGGATTTTCTTCGTGATGGCAAAGAGGAAGACCTCCATCTCGAATTCAAGACTGTATCAGACAACCCTTTCAACAAGGAAGACAGGAAAAACTTTGCCAAAGCTCTTTCGGGATTTGGCAACTCTGCGGGCGGAGTGGTCATTTGGGGGATAGATGCGAGAAGGAACGCTGAAGGAATTGATTCCGCGAGTGAAAAGCGTCCAATAAGACCTCTAGCCAAGTTTATCTCCGACCTAAACTCATCCACAGGTGAATTTGTAGACCCGATTGTTGATGGAGTAAGACACAAATCAATTCCGCTTACAGCCGATGCTGGTTTTGCGGCCTCCTTAATTCCAGAAAGTCAATCTGCCCCTCATATGGCCAAGGCGGGCGAAGATAGATATTACAAGCGGAGCGGAGATAGCTTCTATAGATTGGAACACTTTGACCTTGAGGAGATGTTTGGAAGGCGACCACGTCCCGTACTGGAGTTTATGGCAAAACCTGCCAGAGAAGGCGGGCTAAGGCTTACAGTTATCTTGGGCCTGACAAATCATGGAAAGGGCATCGCTAAGTTCCCGTATTTGTCCGTCGAGGTTGAACCACCTTACCGTCTTTCAAAATACGGGCTTGACGGCAACCGACACACGGGACTCCCAAGGCTTGTCCAGCACTTTTATACTGGACAAAAGGAGAGTTTCGGTGGTAGCAGTGAAATAGTGGTCTATCCAGAAAGTGAGCTTGATGTGACGGCAATCCGAATAGGTAACATTCAAACAGAATTCAACAAAGACGCACCGATACCTGACTTGAAAATACAGTTTTCCATGTGTTGTGAAGGCATCCGAATGCAAAGAGGAGAACATATCCTTCCCGGCGACATCATAAAAGCCGCCATTTTCCCGTGAGCATAAATCGTGATAATTTCTTGCCGCCCAACCCGCGCCCTAAGAAACCCTCTCAGTTGTGGCCCACGTTCTAGCCCATTCCCATTGAAGGTCGTAGCGTCCTAATCGGGGTCGGCTGAATCACCACCAGTGCTGGAATCACGCGGGAACGGGAACCAGACCTGCCCTGAGCGAAGCCGAAGGGTTGCAGCCCGGGCTCAACGTGCGGCACCCGTCCGTGTTACGGTCTTAGCTCTGGAACGTGGCCAGGCTATGATACGGTGGTCGGGCTGGAGGCGCTTCGGTTTCTTTGGTGAAGGAATGCCAAGCATGGCAGGGTAGATTGCAGCCGACTCGCTCCGCTGGCGCTCCGCGAGCGGCTGAACCGCAACGTTGGGCCGCTCATCACAATCATAGTAGCTCTTAGTTCGTGGAGGATGCTGTGCCTGTCTTGCTCGTTATCATCTTCGCATTCTCCCTGTGGGTTCTCCCATTCATTCTGGCACGGCGGGGTGGTCAAGTTGGGCCATTGGTTATACTGTTGCAGCTATCACAACCTTCATAGCCACGATTCTTGGGGGTAATGCGTCAGAAGGAACAATCAGGATACCATCACTACCCATACTCTTGCTGAGAGTTGCTAGTGGAACGTTAATCTCAGGAACAATACTGTGGGGAATTATTGCACTCGTGCGAAAAATATATGCTCGCCTGACAATGAAGAAATCATCGTCCGGACACTAGCTGTAACGTGGGGAAGGGACGCGATGATTCTCAATGGCTTATTGGCGAACATTGATACGATCCTTTCCCGTATCACTGAGTCCCATCTGAGTCGCTACGATTATCTTCAGCGCTCACTGCTGATCACAAACGTCGCGTCAGATGGCACCTATCAATCTAGATTCAACGGCTATTACCGAATGCGCCAACGAAGCAGAGATTGGTATGATTTTTACTTCTCGATTCTCGAACGCGAGAAACGCAATAGCGAAATCTCGTTTCGCGAAGTTTTAGAAGAAGTCTATCGAGCAAAACGCCGTGTCGAGCCCTCTTTCAGTTCCAAACTGGTCGCCACAATCCGACCAGAGTTGCCAGTATATGACAGATATGTTCAGGGGAATCTATCTCTGGCAATCCCTAGGCAGAATGAGCCTGCTGAGACTCGTATGAGAAAGTTCGCCGACATCTATTCGCGCCTCGAAGTGCACATGACGAGACTTGTACAAACCGATGCTTTTCGAGAGCTAAAGAGGCGTTTCGATGAAAAGTTCTCAGCTTATTCACACTTTACGAACGTCAAGAAGCTGGATTTGCTTCTCTGGCAGTATCGCCAAGAGTAGCGGTCCAACCCGTCGTTCCAGCGGACACGCTTCGCTCGCTCCGCGCGCGGCTGAACCGCAACGTTTGACCGCTCAGTCTGGTCAACACGCTTTCTCGTTTCGGCCAGGTCGCGAGTGTGGAGTAACCCGATAACTATGAACCACGGCGAATGGACAGCGCGCATTGCCCGAATACTTGCCGGGCACCTTCAGCAGCGTAACTACGAAGTGCTGTTTGACCATGGACGCCCCGATTCCGATCCGGCGGACAAGGTGGGCAAAATTGCGTCATGGGTCGGGCCCTCCTATAGTTACGAAGCCATCCTGGGGCATCTGGACATCGCCATCGTCGTACCCACCACGAACCGCGTGGCGGCGCTCATTGAAATTGAAGAAAGCACCGACAATCCAAAGACCCTGATGGGCGACCTTTTCGCCACCTTGCTGGGTGAACGAGTGACTTTTCAGGGTCAGCGTCAGCTCCACGTTGGCGCATGGACGACGTTATTGGTGCTGGCTCAAATTGCTCACCCAAACCATCAAGCGCGGCTTGAGTATCTACAGACCACGGCGACTCAATTGAAGACGCATACGGATGCCGCTAATTCACGGATTGGCAAGGTCATACTGGATGGTTTCGCCAACGAAGCGGAATTGGAGACAAAGATCAAGCAATACGTGGACTCTGCAATTGAGCGATCAGTGAAGCACGGCAGTACGTTCATGCCATAGGCGGGCCAACACTTCGCTGCCGCGGACGCGGCTAACACACGGAAGCCTCCCACACGCCGGACACAGGGTCGGGGATCGTGTGAAAAGTGAGGTCAAAGTGAATACGCTGCCAGTAGGTGACGTGATGACCCAAGACAAGAGCTGGGTGCGGTAATGCCGCATACCCGGATCTGTGCGGGGGGCGGCCTGTGAGGGCCGTCCCTACCGCGACGAGCCGCCTCACGTTCACGTTGAGCGTGAAGACAAAAAAGCCAAATTCTGGATCAATCCCGTCAGGCTTCAATATAGCAGGGGCTTCAGCCGGAGTGAAACCAATCGGCTACAGAAACTTGTGGAGGCAAACGCAGAAAAACTATTGAGAGGCTGGGATGAATACTTTAGCGATTGAAATACAGGCAGTCAAGGCGCGAAACGTGGTCGTCACAGATGACTCGCTGACGGTTGACTTGGCGGACGGACGGACTATCTCTGTGCCGCTGGCGTGGTATCCGCGACTCTTTCACGGCACACCCAAAGAGCGTAATACGTGGCGGCTGATTGGAAGCGGAGAAGGCATTCACTGGCCTGACCTTGATGAAGACTTGAGCGTTGCAGGTTTAGTTCTCGGCAGGCCCTCTGGCGAAAGCCAGCGTTCGCTTCAGCGATGGTTGGAA
>DATEUF010000197.1:0-21039 GCA_035283325.1 Pyrinomonadaceae bacterium
CTGCGCCCGACAATCCCAGTTTGCCTCCTGTCAAGACAGTCAACGGCGGAAGCCGGGCTGTGATTAGCGCCGGCTCGCCCATCAATTACACGATCAGCTTTCGTAACAGCGGGGATACCCCGGCCCGGCGAGTTGCGGTCACCGACGACCTGCCCGCGGAGTTGGAATATCTGGCCAATTCCCTTCGGCTCGACAACCAGATTTTGACTGACGCTCAAGACGCCGATGAGGGATCGGTGCAAGGCCGGCAGATAATCGTTCGCCTGGCGGAGGTCTCGCCGGGCCAGATCGTTCACGTCATGTTCCAGGCCCGCTTCGGCGGCAATACCCCTGCCGCAGCCGGGATCGTCAATGTCGCTCGCCTGGCCGCAGAAAACGTCCCGGCCATAAACAGCTCGGCCGCGCTCGTAGTTGTTGACCCATTCGGTACCGTGTTTTCCGGACGCGGCGGCGCCGCCGCTCCGATCGGCGGCGCCCGGGTCGAGATATTGCTGAATAGTTCGGGCGGCGCGCCCCTGCAAATATCCCCAGGAGTTGGTTTTCCGCCTAACCTGGAAAACGTCAATCCTTACAGCACCGACGCTCTGGGCCATTACAGCTTCGCCCTGCTGCCGGAACAACTGGGCTCTCAGGGCTCGCCCGCCCGGTACTTTATGAGGGTGACTGCGCCGGGCTACATTCCGCGGATGTTGGAGCTTACGGTGAGCCCAGGCGCAAATGGCCTTTTCGCAATCTCCGTACGGGCCCTTGATGGACAACCATTGGCGCGGGCAGGTGGCTTTGACCTGGTGCGGCAAGACGTGACCATCGACGACATCGCCGCCATCGCCCTGAACATTCCTATGTTCGAGCCCACAGGTCTGGAGCTCACAAAGGCAGCGGATCGTCCCCGTGCAGAGATCGGCGAAGCAGTGGCGTACCGCCTCGAGGTCAATAATCCTACAGCGTCGCCAGTAGCGGATCTCGTAGTTCGTGATCGTTTACCCACCTCCTTTCATTACGTGGCCGGAACCGGCCGGTGCTCGGTAGGAGCGGCGCCAGAACAATCCCTGGAGCCCGAGCTAAACGGCGAAGAACTGATCTTCCGGATCGGCACGCTAGGACCAGGCGCCACGGCCCGGCTCATTTATCGGGTGCGCGTGGGCGCGAATGCTCGTGAGGGCGAGCAGCAGAACGTGGCCGTGGCTGCTGCGGTCTTCCCTAGCGGCGAGCGCAGTCAGAGCCCTGAAGCGCGAGCAAGCGTGACTATCGGCAGCGGGATCTTCTCCACCCGACAGATCATCGTCGGCCGGGTTTTTGCTGATATGAATGGCAGTGGCAAATTCGACGATGGTGACAAACCTCTTTCGGGAGTGCGGCTCTATCTCAATTCAGGCCAGTCGGTGCTTACCGATTTTGAGGGGCTATACAATCTCCCGGCCGTCAGTGACGGCGCCCAGGTACTCTCGCTTGATCCTATTACTCTTCCCAGCGGCTATTTGCTGGCCGATGACGGCACACTTGCTGGACGGAGTTGGACCAGATTGTTGCGCACGCCCCTAGGGGGAGGGGCGATGCTGCGACAGAACTTCACCCTCGTGCCTGGTCCCAATGCCCAACCGGCGAGCGACCCCACCGCCAAGGCCGTTCACCCCGGAACGCCGGATCCAGCCGCCCCCAATTCCCCAGATAGCCGGGAGGCGAGCGAGCCAACGGTCCGTGCGTCGCAGCCAGCTAACAGTCCGGACGAAACGGGAATGGTTAAGGTTTCGTGGCAAAAACGACCGCGCGTGTCACGCTACCGAATCCAGGTAGCCAGCGATATCAGCTTCCAGGATGTCGTCTTCGACGGCAGAGTGATAGGAAACCAGTACGTTCCTGAGATGCTGGAGCCGGGTCGGTACTACTGGCGCGTGGCTTCCGCAGATGCTGAGGCAGGCAAGTTTTCCCGGCCGGAGCAATTCGAAATCAAGGCTGTGGCAACTGCGGCTGAAGAATCAGTTGAGCCTGTGATGCCCGGTGAGATCCGGGTACTCAGACCGCAGGCTAACGAAGTCATCATGTCGCCGGCCATGCAGTTGGATGCGCGAGTAGCACTCAACTGGACCGTAGCTCTGGAAGTCAACGGCAGGCCAGTGGGCGGAAAGAGTATTGGTACGACCCGGCAGGACCCGGGCAACAAGGTCACGACATACACCTATGTTGGCATTGAGCTGCGACCAGGATCTAACCGAGTGCGCGCAACACCCGTAAGCCCCGAGGGTGTCGCCGGGCGGGCAGCTGAATTTAAGATCACGGGACGGGGCCCTGTGCGACGTCTCGAGATTCTCAGCGACAAGAAAGAGATCCAGGCCAACAGACGAGACTCGACCACCGTAACTGTGCGAGCTTTTGATCAATGGGGTAACCCGGCCGCCGATGAGCAGGTTAGCTTGGAAACTTCGGCCGGAGAATTGTCGCCGTTGGATGAGCCCACAGGTGCTGGCGAGTCTTCCACGCCGCGTCAAAGTCTTTCTTCGCTGGCGGACACTTCGCCATTAGAACCGCACAAAGGAGAGGCCAGC
The DNA here is from genome assembly GCA_035283325.1 of Pyrinomonadaceae bacterium. Taxonomy (GTDB): domain Bacteria; phylum Acidobacteriota; class Blastocatellia; order Pyrinomonadales; family Pyrinomonadaceae; genus PSRF01. Next base: position 2,544 of record DATEUF010000197.1, read on the forward strand.
CAGGTGGTTCTATCTCTCTCGGGCGGCGAAGCCAGAGCGAGACTAGTTTCCGCGGGAATGCCCGGTGAGGCGCAATTGAAAGCAGTAACCGGGCAATCTGAAGCGACGGCGAAGGTCCGTTTTACCCCTGAATCGAGACCGGCCATTCTTGTAGGTCTTGCCGAGATGACACTTGGCTCTTCCCTGCCCGAACTCAATCGGCGGGGCGACACTGGCCATGTCCGCGGTCGCTTCAGCTTCTTCTACAGTGGACGCCTGGGCAAGAAGAGCCTCCTGACCCTGGCCTACGATTCCGAGCGCCCCATCAATCGTACTGCCGGCCGCGATCGGCTGTTCCAATTGGACAGTCTGGAGCGTGTCTATCCGTTATTTGGCGACTCCTCGATCCGGCAGGAATCGGCTCAGTCCAACTCAAAACTGTATGCGAGGCTGGACCACGACCGTTCTTATGCTCAGTTTGGCGATTTTGAAGCTGACATGGCTGACCTTCCACTCATTTCATACTCACGCAAGCTGACGGGAGTCAAACTGCATCTGGAAAACGCAGACGGCGACTTCCTTACTGTTACGGGTGCGCGCCCCGACACCGCCTTCGCTCGTGACGTTTTCGCTGGAGGGGGGCTGGGGCTGTTGCGCCTCTCCTACGCTGAAATACTGCCCGGCTCTGAGACCGTCGTGCTCGAGACCCGAGATCGGCGCAATCCGGAACTCATCATTGCTCGCGAGAGGTTGGTCCGGTCAGTCGATTACAATCTGAATCCCGCTACCGGGGAGTTTTTCTTCCTCCGGTACATCTCTACTTTTGACTCAGCCCTCAACCTGATGCAGCTTGTTGTCACTTACGAACATCGGGCAAGTTCGCTCTCCAGTGCCGTCTATACGGCCCGCGCCCGAAAAAACATCAACGCGATTGGGTTGCAACTCGATGTGGCAGGCGTGCTCCAACGTCAGGACAACACCGGTTCTTTCATACTCGGGGGTCTGGCATTGGAAAAGCGCTTGCCCAGCAAGGGAGCCTTGCGCTTCGCATTTGCCACTAGTCAGGGAGAGATCCTGGGCAGCGGCAACTTCTTTGACGGTGGCGATGGAAGGCACGACGGCAATGCCTATCTGTTGGAATTGAACCAGCCGCTGTCGTTCTATCAGGGAACGGTCCGTGCCCGTTATTCATATACGTCCGCCGGGTTCTTCAACCCATTCGGCGGAACCGTCACGCCCGGTTCTCGCCGCGTCGAGGCCTCGCTGGAACTGCGACCGCAGACCAACTCAACCTTGCATTTCGGCATTACTGACGAGCGCAATCGCACGGCCACAGTCGATAATAGCCGCCTCACGTTTTCTGCCGGTTGGGACCAGATCGTCGCTGAACGATTCCGATTTCATCTTGGCTATGACCATCGGAGCCTCAGCGATGAGCGCTCGGATCGGAGCACTGAGTCCAACCTGTTGACTGCTGCCGCAGACGTGAAGGTGACGGATAAGCTACAAGTCTCCGCCAAACGTGAACAGAATCTGGGAGAGGCGGATCCAACTTATCCGGACCAGACCACTTTGGCGGCGACTTATCAAATCAACCAGTGGTCCAAGGTCTTTCTTACCCAACGTCTGGCATCGGCAGCCATCATGCCGATAGCCGATTTCTCGGGTGGTGGCTTTACTTCGACCGGGGCGAGGCGAGAGACCGCACTTGGAATAGAGACCCGCTTTGGCAAGTACACCTCGATGACAGGTCGGTACCAGCTGGAAAATGGCATCAATGGAACTGACAGCTTCGCGGTGATCGGTCTACAAAACCGCTTGCCGCTAACGCAACAGTTTTCGCTGGAGCTGGGTTTTGAGCGGGGCTTTCATGTAGCCGGCGAAGGGCAGAGCTTTAACAGCGCGACCGTCGGTTTTGGCTGGCAGCCAACCAGTGACTTTCGGGCTTCGGGACGTTACGAGTTTCGGGACCGAGCCGGCGTGGGGCAAATCATAAGTCTCGGCGCCGCGGGCCGTCTGAGCGATGGAATTACAGCTCTGTCTCGCTTCCAGTTTGCGCGGACCGGTTTCGACGGCAGCAAAGGTTTGTCTTTGGACGGCACTGCCGCTCTGGCGATCCGGCCACTCACTACAGATCGCGCGGGACTACTCTTCAGCTACTCTCATCGATCCTTGACCCAGCAAGCTCGCGACGCACTAAGCGGAGACTCTCGTGACCAGTTGGACTCAATCTCCAGCGACGGTTACTACCAGGCGACCAGGGCACTAGAACTCTACGGCCGCTTTGCTCTGCTTTTTTTCGCCAACGGGCAGCCAGGTCTCCCCTATGTTTCCACTTTGACCTATCTGACACAGGGGCGAACACAGTATCGCTTGACGCGACGCTTTGATTGGGCAGGTGAATTCAGATTCTTGATGCAGCCGGCTTCCCGAACCCGGCGGGTCTCCTATGGTGCCGAGTTGGGCTTCTGGCTGCTGCCTGATCTGCGCAGCGGTGGTGGCTACAATTTCACTCGCGCAGGCGAGCCTGACGAAATCCGCTTTCTGCCCGTGCGCCGCGGTTTTTACTTCAACATCTCGTCCAAGCTCTCAAACCTCTTTGACTTATTCGGCACCGACAAAGAAGGCCTGGCGCCGTCCGAACCCAGCGGAGCCGCCCCTAAAACGCAACCCTAAATAATCATACGTGTCTCAACCCAAGCGCAAAATCAGGCTGGGGCGATTCGATCAGACATCGCTCGTCTGTTACCTTCTCTCCCTGATAATCGCACTCAGCGGAGTGAGTACCGCTAGCGCGCAAAACAGCAAGGATCTACCCAACCCGACTGCAAATCTCACTTCGATCCCGGACGGGTCGCTGGTAATCGCGATGGACAATACCAACCAGGCGCTGGTTGCCCCTTTCAATCTGAAAGCCTACGGTTTGGTAAATAACCTCTTGCAAAACGGTATACCACTCATGTGGGCCATTCGCGCCGGCAAAGCCAAGGATGGGGTCGATTTCACGGCGACGGCACAACGCATCTCTCCCACAACGACCGCAGCCGCAACCTACAATTTTGCGGGTGGCCCCTTCATCGTCCACCGCGATCACGCGCAGCTCGCCCGAACCAGGATTACCGCTTTTGGTAACCAAGTCGCCGTCTATGAGCTCACGCAGAACGCCGGCCAAAGCGTAACGGTAGATATCCGTTATCAGCTCACGCACAAACCGGTCATCGCCGTTAGCAACACCAACTCTGACATACATACAGACATCTTGGATGCCGCCGCCATTCCCAACTACTCCATCGTTAATCCCACAAATCTCAGTGCCGGAAGCTGCTATACGAGCCATAGTGAGCCCCATACCTCGCTGACTCCAGGAATTCCCAACGTCAAGGCGTTTGTGCAAAGTGGAGGCAATTTCCTGGCTCAGTGCGCAGCTTTGGGTACCTATGAAAATGACGTTAACGGAAATTTCCAGACGACGGCTGGGATAGTCATTAGTAACATGAACAATGTGCTTTCTTACCCGGTACCCGACTTGTCGTATAGCCAGTTCGTCGGAGCTCTGGAACCAAACCCCGGAGGCTCAGAGACCGACTACCGCCTGGCAGTAGGTTCGGTATTCACAAACAATGGACACGTGCAGGCCGACAACATCGGCGCCAGCCCGGCAACCTATGCGGCCACTGGTGCCAAGCTGTACAACGGCAGCCTTCCCGGGGGTATGGTCTTTTATCTGGGCGGACATGACTACACAAAGAGTAACACCCTGGGGTTTATAAATGGCCAGCGCATGCTCCTCAACATGGTCTTCACGCCGTCAACGCGTCCGCTGGGGTGCAACCTGGATTTTCTCTCGTCCTTGCGCGCCATCTCCGGACATGTCTACGAGGACCTGAACGGCGATTCCAGTCTTACAGACGCCGTGCCTCGCACGAATGTCAACGCTCGTCTCTATGCGGATACTAACAGTACCGGGATTCTCGATGCGGGTGATACTTTCCTCTCTGAAACGACGACTGACAGCGGCGGTGTGTATGCATTTCAGGTATCTACGCAAGCGAGTGGCAACCGCTACTTCGTGGTCGTTAATTCACGCGAAGTCTCGCCTGCAGCCGGCTTGAATGGGGGTTTTAGCCAGGGTGACGTTTGGGCCGAGCAAACCTATGGAGACGACCCTACTAGCACAGGGCTTACTTTGGGGGCGCGGTACAGTGGCATTAACTCGGCGATTTCTGACAATTTCAATCTCAGCAGTAACAGCCTGGCTTCCAACACCTACAAGCACCAGGCACTGGTGGAGGTCGCCAGCGCAAGCATCAACAACCTCGACTTTGCGTTCAGCTTTAACGTGATGACAAACACGCGCGCCGGCGATGCCGCTGATGATGACACAAGTGCCAGCCGAACCGTCCAGGGGTCGTTGCGGCAGTTCATACAGAATGCCAATGCTATAGCGGCCTCGAATGTGATGCGTTTTGTTCCCGCGGTATCGCTCAACGCGGGTAGTTGGTGGCGAGCAAGCGTGACTACTTCCCTTCCCGCAATCACCGATCAGAATACAAGCGTCGATGGCACTGCCTACAGTAACACCGACGGTATAACCCTGCGTGACACGAACGCTGGACTAGCGGGCACCGGAGGCGTTACGGGAGTGGACGGCCTGGCACTCTCGCAAGTGGGCCGGCCGGAGCTGGAGATTGTCGATGGTAGTACGATTGCCGTCGGCCTTGATTTACAGGCGGCAAACACGACCATAAGGCGCATCGCAATCTACGGCTTCGGTAATAGCGCCAACAACAACGGTCACACAAATCTGCGTATCGGCAGCTACTCGGGAGTCTTGATCGAGCAGAATTTCATCGGTACAGGCGCGGCAAACTTTACCGACCCTGGTGCTTCCCGTTCAGGTGGCGATAACCTCAGAGCAATCGGTAGTCTTTCGGGCACGCTACGCTACAATCTCATCGGCTTCAGCGCCGGTCTCGGGGTGGGCCTCATATCCGGCTCCAACGGTTGGCAAGTCTACGGCAATGAGATTCGCAGCAATGGTATTGGAAACTCGAATCTCGGCGGCGTCGATATTTACAGCAGCGCGGGCGGAATTGTGAGCGGGAATCTCTTTGTCGGAAATGAGGGGGCGGGCCTGGACAGCAACCTGTCCGCCGGCGCGAATCAGATAGTCAATAATACAATTTCGGGCAACGGCGTGGGTGCGGGTGCAAACGTGGTTACCTCGGGCGTTCGTTTGTATGGAACGGGTAACACGGTTGACCGAAACGTACTAAATGCCAACTTCGGCGCCGGTTTGATGATTACGTCCGGCTCGACGATGAATCTTCTTACCCGAAATTCGATCTTTGCCAACGGCACAATCACTAATAACGGTGGAGCCGGCCCCGGCAATCAGATCGGTATTGATCTGCTCTCCGCCAGCGATAACCAAAACACTGGGACCACAGGTTATGTGACCATCAATGACGCAGCCGACAGCGACGCGGGAGGCAACGGACTCCTCAACTTTCCCGTGCTGACCTCTGCCCAGGTCCTCAATGGCAACCTAATCCTCAACGGCTATTCCCTCCCCGGTTCGAACTTGGAATTCTTCATTGCTGCGGCGGATCCGAGTGGGTTCGGTGAAGGTCAGACTTTTGTGACAACCCTGGTTGAAGGGTCTGCTGGAGATACCGACGCCACGACCGGCACCTATTCCAGCCCGGTCAACGGCTTAAACGTCGGCACTGATACGACCAACAAGTTCCAGTTCAGTCTACCGCTGCCAGCGGGCGTTAACGTGGGCACCGTGTTGACCGCCACCGCCACCCTTAGCGGCAGCACGTCGGAGTTCAGTGGCAACATCACGGTTGTTGCAGCGCCACCGAACGTGGTCCTCGTCAAGAGCGTCGCCCCTAACGGCACCCAACCTCCGGGTACAGACTTGACCTATGCCATCGAATTTAGTAACACCGGTGGTCTGGAGGCTACGACTCTTGTGGTCACGGATCCGGTACCGTCGAACACTGATTTCAAGCTCGGCTCGGTCACTACCAACCTTGGCACCACCGGACTGACAGTAACGGTCGGCTATTCCAACGATGGAGGGGGAACCTGGACCTATACGCCAGTTAGCTCAGGCGGAGGAGCGCCGGCAGGATACGACCGTCTGACTACAAATGTGCGCTGGGTATTTACTGGAAATCTGAGTCCAACTGCACCTAACAACCTGGGCAGTGTCGGCTTCACGGTGCGCATCCGTTAGTCTCGAATCACAGACGCGTCTAGCGCGGGGCCACCTCTTTCCAAATTTTCGGCATCAAATCCTAGACAGACGGATTATCGCGCCAGTCTCCCCCGCCGGTTCACTAACTTTACACATTGAGACCTTCATTCGGTCTCAGTCATAAGCAAAGAACGCATCAAGTTACGCCGGCCAATCTCTCCAGGGCCGTGCCTACCTGGACCTCTGCCTGGCCTCAACACATCAAGTTGTTGACAGGCAATCTTCAAATCGCTGCCGCGTCTCTTTGCCAGGAGAACAACAATGAAACCTATTCGCAATCTCGCCCCGCTTCTACTGTTCCTTTCAATCACCACCGCTGCTACCCGCGCACAAAGCACTGGCCCAGCCGCCGAAGGATGGGTAGTGCTGCCGATCACTGAATACACAGCGTTGCGTCGCGCAGCACTTCCTGACGACACAGAGCCCGCGCCTTTTCCAGTTGAAGCCACGCTGTCGCGCATCGATTACGATCTAAAGGTTGATGGAGATCTCGCCTCCGGAGAAGCGCGACTTACTGTGGACGTCATCAAGGATGGTTGGGTGCGCCTGCCGATGCCCGATGGGTTGATGGTCCGCGAAGCGCGTCTTGACGGTCGTGCAGTCACCCTCGTTCCTCGTCCAAATGAAAAAGGACCTGGCGGCCTCGATCTGCTTTTGTCCAAGACAGGAAGGGCCGTGTTGATGCTGAAAATAGTCGCGCCAGTTAGTACTGTAGCTGGCACCGACATTCTTCGTCTTCCCATTAGTAGTTCAGCCGTCTCGCGCGCCACCGTCGAACTAGCACGTCCAAATATCGAAGTACACATCACGGGGGGTCTCCTCCTGGAACATTCCGAATCAGCAACTTCAAGCCGCTGGGTTGCGAATGCGCGCGCCTCAGAACCTCTCACGTTTGCCTGGCGGCGACGCGTTGATGACAGTCGCGGAACCCAGCCATTAAGACTTCGGGGAAGTGTTACGCAGCTGGTAGGACTGGGAGAGGACTCAACTCAAATCAATGCCGAAATTCAAGTAGAGATCTTGCAGGGTCTGGCCAGGGAAATTTCGGTGCAGTTGCCAAACCAATTCAACGTCAATCAAGTATCGGGCGCAATGGTTGCAGATTGGGACAGCAACAACAACGAGTTGAAGGTGAGTTTTATCGAGCCGATCCAGACTAATGCCCGATTCACTGTAAGCGGAGAACTCCGACTGCCGCGAGCGGGAAAAATTGAGGTACCTCTGCTGCGGCTACCTGCTGCAGAACGCGAGAGCGGAGGCATCGCTGTTGAGGTACTCGGCGCCGGCGAGATCAAAGAGCGTGAGGCAACGGGCCTTGCCGAAGCCGAAGCTGCGGATCTGGGCCAACTGATTTCCAGCAGGCAGTCGCCTTCGCTGTTGGCATTTCGTCTACAACCCGGAGCCGGAAACACGTCACGTGCGTTATCGCTCAGCATCGCCCGATACACACCCCAAGCTGTGTTGACCGCAAACGTTGAAGAGGCTCAATACAATGCTTTGGTGACAGCCGATGGAAAATTACTGGTCCAGTCGCGCTTCGCTGTACGAAATAATCAACGGAATTTCCTGAAGCTCAATCTGCCACCGTCGGCTGTGTTGTGGAGTGCCTCAGTCGCCGGCCGTCCGATCAGGCCAGGCCGCGCGCCTGACGGTTCGTTGCTATTACCGTTGGAAAAGACCCGATCAGGAGACGAGACGCCGGCATTCCTGGTTGAAGTATCGTATCTCGACCGTTTGCCCGCCTGGAGCGAGAAAGGCCACCTGCGTTTATCGCTGGTGTCACTGGATTTGCCTATTTCCAAATCTCGCCTGTTGTTGCACCATCCTCCGCTTTTTCGCCTAACCTCACCGGCCGGAAGTTCAGGAAACTTCCGCACTGCAACTTACGAACAGTCCGTACGACTACCTTCAAATTACACACCAACCGGCGACGTGACACAGCAAGTTGCGGCTCGACCTGGCGATGGTAAACGCGCCACCACGCCTGTGCGCAACCTGCCGTTGCGCGTGTTGTTTCCGCACTTCGGTCCTTCGGTCTTCCTCATATCTGAATTGACCAGCGAGAACCAGACGCCCGTTGTTGAACTTGACTACCAACGCGATAGAAAGAGAGGCGAGAGATGAAAAACACAATAATCCTACTACTCATCCTGGCAGCTACAACTTACGGTCAACATATGAATTCGCGGCTCGACGCCGCCCTTCCCGCGCCCAGCGCCGCCGGGAATGTCACGCTCTCGCTTGGTGAATTTAATCGTCTCATCGAGCTTGCAACGCACAAACCAAAAACTCCCGCTGCGGCTCCGCTTCCCTTCGCGTTGTCCCGCGCCGCTTTCAAACTGCGCGTCGAAAAGCAAGCTGTAGTTGGTTCGGCAGACATCGATATTGCTCTTTTGCAAAAAGGACCAATTAAGGTTCCTTTAGCCAGTAATTTAATAGTTCTCGAGGCTGGACAAGCTGGCAACCCACTACCATTGATGCAAGAAGGACCGACGCATGCAGCGATACTAATTGGTCCCGGCTCCTTCACAGCTTCTCTTAAGATCGCCTCCGGTTTGACGGTAGAGGCTGGTCGCGCGTCTTTCATCTTACCCGTTCCAGCCGCAGGCAGCTCACTCTTGACTCTGGAACTGCCAGGCAATCACGCCAACGTTCGCATTGAGCCAGGTTTGGTCACCGGCCGGAGTAGCGCCAACGGACAAACTATCATCGAGGCAACGCTCGAATCCGGCAAGCCCGCGCGCGTTTGGTGGACCACCAGAGAGGTTACCGCGCCCGTGGCCCAACGCGAAGTCCGCTTTCTGTCCGACATCAAGAGTGTTATTTCAGTTGGCGATTCACAGCTGCGCCTGACAGCTCTCTGCGATTTAACGGTGATACAGGGAGAGCCCGCCGAATTCAGAATGCCATTACCGAAAGACTTCGAGCTCACCGAAGTCACAGGAAGCACTCTCGATTCATATGAGACTGACTCCGGCGTTCTAATATTGAGAGTGCGCGAACCGGCCCGGCGTATCCATCAGTTCCTGGTCGCCATCGAGCGGGCGAGCAAGGACACAAAGCTTGATACACCTTTTCTTGCTTTTGCGGGGGTCCAGCGTGAGACCGGCGAGTTGCTGGTTGAAGGTTTGGGAGCGATGGATTTGACGGCTGCTGAAAGTGGAGGGTTGCGCCGCATGGACGTTCGTGAAGCAGGGGCCGTCGCGCGATCACTAGCGCGTTTTCCCTTGCAAGCCGCGTTTCGTTACAACCGGCATCAAGGAGACACGCCAAAGCTGCAGCTTGAGTGGCGACAGTTTCCAGATGCATCTGTTATTTCCGCCGTTGCTGAGCGGGCGACTGTCACAACTCTGACCAACGTCGAAGGCAAGACACTGACTGAAGTGACGCTACGAGTTCGCAACCACGCGCAACCGTTCGTTAAGATCGAGCTGCCCCCCGACACTCAGTTACTGTCGGCCGAGGTGGAAGGCGAGAGAGTTAAACCAGTGGTCGGGCCGGATGGCAGCCGCGTCCCACTCTTGCGCACAGGCTTTAACCCTTCGGGCGCCTACACGGTGTCCTTTGTCTACTTGAGTTCAGGCGCGCGTTTCACAAAGCGCGGGGCTTATGAGATGGGACTACCAAAGCTGGACATACCGGTAAACCTGTTGACCTGGGAAGTCTCGCTGCCTGACCGGCTTGAAGTAAAACAATTTGGTGGGAACGCACTTGCTGCGGAACTCTTTCCCGTCGCAGCGCAGAACATTCTGCTTGACGGCCTCGATGAAATCAGTGAGACGGACGGGAATGTTTGGTCGGAAACTGATTTGAGTGAAATGGAGGCAGGGCAGATTGGCGGTATCGTCTTGGACCCTAATGGAGCTGTGATACCCAACGCAACGATAACCGTTACCAACAAGCAAACAGGCGCGAAACAGAGCGCAAGGTCAGACGGAAGTGGTCGTTGGGTTATCTCCGGCATGCAATCTGGACCAGTCAGTGTCAACATTGCTTCGACTGGATTTACGAGTTGGCAACAGGACCTTGATTTGGCTGGTTCGCGCGGTGTTCGTCTGGGAACAACGCTGCAAGTTTTAACGGTAAGTGAGACGGTGAATGTGACGAGCGGCGCTATTTCGCAACGTGACGCTCTAAGGATCGAGGAACAGGCACGGAAGAGTCAAGCAGCGCAAATGAATGCGCCTTCGCAGAATGTGTACAACCTACAGCGACGAGTTGCGGGGGTTTTGCCTGTGCGAGTGGAAGTGCCACGTGCGGGCAAGTCTTACCGCTTCGTCCGCCCGCTCGTGCTGGAGGAGGAGACAAAGATCACATTTGCATATCGATCGAAATAGTACCACCCCTCGGTAGAAGCTTTGATCTGTTTATAGGCTTCATTGAAGAAAATCTCTCAGGTGGGGAAGGGGGCCAGGCAGGCTTCGTTGTCTCGTCTGCCGCCGCCCCCGCTCAGTTGAATAGGCGCTTGCGTTGATTTGACCAGTGAGGGAGATGTTTCTTCAATGAGGAATATTACCGTTTTTCACCCAGTGAGCGACAGTCATTGACTTGCCACGGAATTTAGGATAGAAGCTATCGCTTCAACAACTTCCCCAGGACATCACTTTCCAACCAAAAAGGGAGCTCACATGAAAAAGATTCTTATTCTAACAGTGTTCGCAATCGCCGCGTCATGGGTTGCTTTGGGGCAAACGCCGCAAAAGCCTGCTACTCAAGAGAAACCCGCAGGAGAGAAGGTGGCAGGCAGCAGCGTTGAGAGTTCACTTATGCAGATAGAGCAGGAGTTACTCGACGCCCTGCTAAAAGGCGACGCGTCTGCGAACGAGCGCTATCTGGCAGACAGCTTCACCTTCATCGCGCCGAACGGCATGGTCTCTGACAAAGCACAAGGCATTGCTGACATCAAGTCTGGTGATTTGAAGTTTGAATCTTCAAAGGTTGATGACATGAAGGTGCGTGTCTACGGCGATACGGCTGTGGTCACCTACATTACGACGGACAAGGGTACGTACAAAGGACAGGACATTAGCGGCCAGTATCGTTGGACGGACGTGTTCGTAAAACAGGGCGGGAAATGGCAGATTGTCGCAGGTCAAGGAACGCCCATCATGAAGCCGGCGCAATAAAAGCTACGGCGTTGACTAAACCTCATCTATACCTGACACGACCAGCATACGTTGCTGGCGCGGTTTGAATATTCAACATTCTCCAGTAGCACCGCGGCTTCGGCCGGTGACCCGCGAACCGAAAACCGTTCAAATGGTTTCTGGTAGCTGGGCCCCGTAACTCACTGCGCTTAAAGCGCGGTGCGAATGAGAAGAATCCCCCACCGGGACTGCTTCGAAGAGAGTCTCGAGGGCTGAGACGCGGTCGCTATGAAGCTGTGAATAAATTGCTCACCCCTAGAGAGTGCTCAACTCCTTGGAGTGTGGGGACTTGTCACCGCTTTCTCCGGCGAGACATTAGTAACGAAAGCGGTGACAAGTCCCCACACTCCAAGGAGTTGAGTAGTTCATCAAGACTTGTTTGTTGATTAGCGGCGATTTATTCACAGCTTCTATCGCTCCCGGTACTGACTCGCTCCTGGTTCGTCGAGGCCGGACGATGCGGCTCGAGCGTTTTCATCAGACCGAAGCGATGGAGCCAGAGCGCTCGCGGTGCGAACATTGAGTCGCGAGAGTTGATTTGCCACAGTGGCTATTACTACCTGCCTACGTACCGACCTACCTATTGACTGGAGATTGGTTTATCGTTACAGTACCTAAAACTTCTGACTAGCTTAGCTAGGTTGATTGAAACGCATCTCTCGCTGGATTGATCCCCTTAAGGTTTGCATCCAGCCGGAATGTTAACCATTCTGTCGCCGCATTTCCGCCTTCCAAATAACCAATCAAACGGAAGCCTGGACCAATGAGTGCGGTTACGGTTCTCGGTGCTCTTTAGAGGCGTTACGGATAATGTTCGGAATTCGAGTTGTCTGCCTTTTCATCCCGCTATCCATAGCTAGCCCACTGCTGGTCCATGGTCAAACGCTTGGACCGTCCCAACAACAAACGGTTTTAGAAGAACTCAGAATAAAGGATACGCCGGCAACAAACGTTGAAGAGTCTTACTCGAAAGCGCAACTACAGCGGCGCAGTGAAGAGGCCAAAAGGTATTACAAGCTGGCCGTCAAGTTTGGACGTGCAAATCTGTTCCGGCAAGCCGCTGAGTTGTCTCTGCGGGCAATACATTTGAAGCCCGATTATATGGAGGCCTATCTCGAACTTGGTCGTGCCTATGATGGTCTGGGCCAATGGCAAGACTCGATTGCGGCTTACGAAAATGTCGTGCTATCAAATCCTAAAGACAGAAAAGCCCTGGCCGCTTTGGCTGCAGCCCGTGAAAAATTGGAAGGTCAACGCGAGCCTGTCGCTGAGCGCCAAGAGCCTTCCGCGGTGGGCGAAAAGATTAATCTCAGTTTATCGGCAAATACCGAGGAGAGCGGGAAAGCTGCTGCACCATCGGCAACAAAGACTTCCCTACTTGAAGTCTACAAGGTAGGCGCCGGGGATGTCCTTGAGATACGGTTTCGCGACGCACCTGCAGATCGCTCAACCTTATTCACGGTGACATCGAATGGCTTTCTTGAGTATCCACTGCTCGAAGAGCCGCTAAAGGTCACCGGGTTAACGCCAGAAGAGATTGCCTGGCAGCTGCGGGATAAAGTTCGGTCGCCTTCCCACGACTCGGATGTTTTCGTCGCCGTTCGGGAATACAGCAGTCATGTTGTCCTGGTGAGTGGGCTTGTAAAAGAGCCTGGGCCGAAGATCTTGCGTCGTGAAGCCATTCCACTCTACGTAGTGCTGGCTGATGCGCAAGCGTTACCTGAGGCCGAGGAAGTAAGCGTTGTATTTCGTCATGGATATCAAACGTTGTCCCTTGGTCTAGCCGAAGCGCGCACTAACAGTGAACTCATTCAACCCGGTGATGTGATTACTGTACAGGCGGCCTCCAAGCAATTCTTCTATGTGGGCGGTGAAGTGAAAAATCCGGGAGAGAAGCCCTTCCGAACAGGGTTAACGCTCACGCAGGCAATCCTCTCGGCAGGCGGTGTCACGGAGAACGGAAAGAAGATTGAACTTAGACGGCAGCAGGATTCGGGATTGCTGGCCACCACGCGTTACAGGTTGAAAGACATCGACTCTGGAAAATCGCCGGATGTCACAATCAAGGCTGGTGATCGAATAGTTGTAGTTCGTTAAGAGGTTGGGGCGATCTATGTCCGCCAGCGATATGCGCGAAAAGCAGGAACACCAGCATCACTATGGTGCTTCGGAGGTGTTTGCCGGCAAAGAGACCACGAAGCGAGCACGTTTGCTTGAAGAGTCGAAGATACTCCCAGGTGAAGCGTCGTTTGCCACTGTGAAATTGAGTCAGAACCGTGCTTCAGGGAGGTATTCACCCGCATCCGAGTTTCTGGGAAAGGGAATTGGAAAGCTTGCGATGGGGATGCTGGTTGTAGTTTTGGTGGGCGGCTTTATCACGTTTGCTGTGCTGAAGGCGAAGTCCAGAAGCCACTCGGTTCCTGATCAGAACCTATCCATTGCTCCGCTTACTTCATCTTCTCAGGCAACACCTTTGGTTCCTCAACCTATGCCCACCACTGCCGCTCACGAATCTGCGCCGGTTCTTAAACAAACTGAAGGCCGGAACGCGCCGTCGGTTCCAGCAACGGATCGGGTCAACAGCTTGCGTCCCAAACTCGTTTTGAGCAGTGCTCCGAAGTCAAGTCCGGTCTCTGAGGATGAGAATCCAAAGGAGGGAGCCGCTGAACCTCGGACTACCGCAAGCAGCATTGCAGCCGAGCGATCTCCCACTCCAGCAGCCGAAACCCACTCACCGCCTAATGCCCCGCCGGCTGAATCCTCAACATCAACAAGCTCAAAACCAAAAGTGATTCCCTGGCCCTAGACTATCGTGCATGCACGCCATGGGTAGGTGGCGCAGGTATGCCTCTGTGTCTGTCGGATCTGAACAATCCACCCACCGCTGTGGGTGGTGATGGATGGGATTCTCCTGTCGCGGACTGGCTGACTTTTTTTAATATGTGGTCCTTTGCGATATGGAATGTAACCGTTTATCCTTCAGCTCTAACCCTAATCGCCTTGAATAAGGAAATTATATGTGTCGAAATATCAAAACCCTGCACAACTTCAAACCGCCGGCAACTGACGAAGAAATACGCGCATCTTCGCTGCAATTCGTCCGAAAACTGAGCGGCTTCACAAAACCTTCCAAGGCGAACCAGCTCGCCTTCGACAGGGCCGTAGATCAGGTGGCAAGAGCCGCACACGACCTCCTTCAGTCTCTGGTGACCAACGCTCCTCCTCGGGATCGTTTGGTTGAAACTTCAAAGGCTGGTGCCAGGGCGGCAGAGCGCTTTCGCACTTCGGCTGTGAGACAAGCCCCCTGAGGTTTTGTTGATGCTGAGGCGCTTACGCTCCGAGAACGAATATCCCCTATAGCCCCGAGTTCTGTAGTAGTGTGCCGTCACCAGGCGGAATTCTACCCTTCAATTGAGAAACCCGTGCGCGTTTTCTTCAAAGAAATTGGGACTTCCCTCTGCTCTTTCACTCCTCATCATTCTTTAACAATTGCCTGAGTTGCTGCCGCAGTTCTGGACTGTTCTCATGCCCATGTGCGGAAACAGCATGTTGAACTGCTGCATCAAGTACCTCACTCTCAGTCCCGGATATTTTGAGAGAACAGTTCTTCTCACTCGGGTATTCTCTGCAATCAACATACTTGCGCTTCTGCTGCGTTGATGGTGTTGCCATGACTGACCCCCTTCTGAATATAAGTAACTAGAGAGGCTGTACCTGTGATTACGAGCTGAACGCTTTTAATTTTGCTGGTGCCCCGGCGCGATTCCAACGCGCGACCTTCCGCTTTAGGAATGAGAGCCGGGTCGCTTGCTTTAGTTATCTCTGTGCATCAAGATTAGCACGATCAGCTTGTGCTTATCGAGCGATCTAGCTTTGTGCTTTGTCTCCCGCGAGTCACTTGATTCATCTGATATTATCAGTCAGTTTGAGTGTGAATGTTGTGCGGCTTTTCCAAAGTATCGTTGTCAGCAATTTTGGACCAACGAAGCAACCTGTGAAAGCTAGAACTTGTTCGATAGTCAAGCGTAAGCCGCGCAGGAAAAGTTGAGAAGGCGACTTGGTGGGAGCGAGTCACCTACGTGGATCCACGAACCGGAAAGCGCCACGACATCCTGGGTTCCACGCAGGCCAATACCACCTATCGCTGTGTCAATGTTGACGCGAAATACCGAAAAATACCGAAGGAATAGTGCACAGGGAACCGGTCGAGATGCTAAACTGATCGGGCAGGAAATGTCGGGCAATTAGAGGGTGGCGTGACACACAGTCAAACAGGAAACTCAGCTAGCGAGGCAATGGTCGATTTTCGATAAAGGAACGAATATTCATGGCAACCACTGTTGAGCAATTAGTTGAACAAGCGATGTCCCTTCCGAGTGAATCGCGAGCACGACTCGCTGATCTCCTGGTGGAGAGCCTTGAGGGCGACGATCTCGGGCGAATCGAGCAACTGTGGATTGCCGAAGCGCAACGGCGGAGAGATGAAGTTCGAGCCGGAAAAGTAAAGACTGTCACCGGCGAAGAAGGTCTCCGCCAGGTGCGTGATTCCATTCGGCGATGAGATATGAGTTTCATCCCGAGGCCTTGGAAGAATATCGTCAAGCAGCCCTCTGGTATGCGGAGCGCGAGAGAGGGCTTGCGCTCCAGTTCATTGCTGCAGTCGAAGACGCCATTCAACGAGTTGTTGAGGCACCGGTCCGTTGGCGAATAATTGACGAAGATGTCCGTCGCTGCCTCACACGCGTTTTTCCATACGCAGTTCTCTACACTACCGAGACTGACTGCTTACTCATCGTGGCCGTGATGCACTGCAGTCGCGAACCGAACTATTGGACGAAGCGAGTGGATAACCGCTAGGTACGGACAATAGGAGCTTGTTAGACCGCAACGATCCTCTTTTGCAATCGAGTCCTCAGCGCTAAGGATATCCTTAGCCTCAAGTTGGAATTCTTCTTTGCCTGGACAGTTACTTCTTGCGCCTAAACGACCTCGCTATCTCCTGGAAAACAGGCAGATACGTCTGACCGTGTTTACTACTCACGAGTCCCTGCATGATGTAGTAGCTCTGGTCTTCATACAGCACCATTTGATAAACGAACATAGATCTGCCTGACTCTTTGTCGTTACCTTTTGCGAATATCTCGTAGCCGCTCAAGTTATCAACCGTCACTTGGCTCAACTGCTCTATCTCAACGTCGGTTATTGTTGCCATTTGTGACAGGCGAGATTTCGCAAATTGTTCTTTGTTCTCAATGTCAAGCTTTGAAAGCGCCTGGCCGATAATAAAGAGCGGATCGTCAACCGCCTTACTCGGAAAGACACCGCTCTTCGTGTAAAGCAATGAATTGGCAATTCTCTTAGCAAGTCTTATTTCCCCCTTTTCAGTGAATGTAAAATTCAGGCCCTCAGTTGGTACAACCTTCCTTTGTCTATCCCACTTAGCAGTTAGGCCAGTCGGCGGAACCAAGCTAACCCTCGTTCCTGCAATAGCTGTGTCTTTGCTTGGCGATTCTACAGTTTGGGTAGCTCCAATCGTCACCAAGCCAAACATCAAAGGGAGGATATTTAAAATTCTCATCCGTTTAGATTGCTCAACTGCAGAATAGCGCGCAACAACATTTTCCCACGCGATTTGTGTGCGAATGTGTTTGCGGACGAGAAGTATGGTGCCCCCGGCGCGATTCCAACGCGCGACCTTCCGCTTAGGAGTTCAAGCCGATGATTCAATGTTTTCAACAGTTAGCGAAAAGGCCAATAAAATGGCCCTGCGATACGACTCTGTAGACGCTCGAATACGCTGGTAACGCAACCAACTGAGGCACAATTGAGGCACAAATCCATGGCCCAGATCTTCCGTCTTTTTGGCAAGAATCTGGCGTGGATACTATGGATGTTGCGTTTCGCTTGTAACTTATACCTTTGCCATGCCTCACGTATAGAGCATGTCCCACTCGTCGCCAAGAGCCGCGCAGCGCAGACAGTTTTCCATTGAGCATCCCAGTCAGAGTCATCCCTTGGACCAAGGTTCTAAAATCCTAAATCGTGTACCGGGTGGATGTTTCACTTGGGACGTGAGGAGGAGGAGCTTGCTTGTCTAATGATCTGTCTCCATTGTTACCCCGCAAAATCTATGACAGATAAAACAGCTGCGATGACACGGTTGTAGTAAAGCGCTGACTTGATTTCTTGGAAATCCCATCTGAGTTGTAGCTGGATGCATACATCGAGCGCTATTCCGGCCAATCGTCGCCGGTTTTATGCTGCGACCAGTCTGTCTTCCGAAACGCGACAAGGAATTGCTTAACGAATTCGTCCTGGCGGGTTCGAGGGATGATTACGCGGACGAGTTTCAAGCGAGCGGCTGGTCTCGAGGTTCGCACTCGTGTCGAGAACTCAGCGTCGCGCGTAAAGCAGAGATCGTAATCGGACGCAGCCAGTTCATAGAGTGTTCCATTGTCGATTCCCTGTAGTTGCAGCGACTTTACCGAATCGACCTCGTGACCTTCTGCTACCAAATCGGCCAGTAACTTGCGAGGCATGTTTTCGTCGAGGAGAATCCTCACGCCGCAGCCGCTTCCTTTTCGTGCGCCAGCTCAAGTAGCGCGCCCTGTACGGCGTTTTCGGTCAGTGTCGGATAAGCATCGACGATCTCAGCAACGCTCATTCCGCTGGCTAGGCATTCAAGCAGAAAAGCTACTGAGATGCGCGTCCCTTGCACGCGCGGTTTACCACCGAGATGGTCTTTGTCTGAAACGATCCACTTTTCGTCGTTCATGTTTTGTTCTCGATTAAAATAAACGTTCGCGCTCTTCAAGAGTCGAATTTTGTGTGCCACTTGTGTGCTAACGGCTCAGAATCGGGCTATATTCAGCGGCACAAACACATTATAGACAAAGCGGGATCCCTGATAAAGTCGCACGGATCGGTACCGAGGCGATTAGCGACAAAGCCGCCTTCACGCATGAATGCAAATTCAGTATCGCAGGCTTTGCAGCGAACGGAAAGATACCATTCACCTATGATCCAATTAATTTTTGGCAGGAGCATGTTAGGTTCCATAGAGCGTGAGTCTGCGAGGGGGCGTGAGAAATCGGGATACACC
>DATEUF010000198.1:0-3920 GCA_035283325.1 Pyrinomonadaceae bacterium
GCCGCGCTTTGGTTTGAATGAGTCGAATTGATTCACGGAGGGAAGCACACCGTACTCATCCAGGACAACACCGGGTTCCTCGAGGATCACAACGCCCACATCATGCAGGTAGAACGGGCCGGTTTCATACAGTGGATGCGCAGCCCACGAAACTGCTTCGACACTGTTCGGACCGGCAAATGGATAATTATTGGTGGTGCCTATGCCAGCTTGAACATCTGATTCAGTGAAGACTCGCATGCCAGTATATGGAGAGCCTGGAAAGTTATTGGTGCAATGTCCAGCGGTCAAAAGAACCGTTGCAGAAAGCAACGTTCCGCTACATCGAAATGCTGGCGCACCATCCACTTCCATGAGCAAGAGGACTACATGAGGATGGCCTTCGCCATCCAATTCACCGTCAGTGACGGCTCCAACCGGGCTGACTGCAATCGCAAGGATCACAATCACCGAGAAAACAACAAAAAGCATCTTTTTACGCATTGATTTTTCTCCTTTGAATCTAGGTGAATTTAGACAAATACAAGAGACGGTTCAAGAGATTTTCTCGAAATCGACCTCCTTTCCAAGTGAACCGTAAATAAAAACTGCCAAAGAAATAATTCCTTCGGCAGTCTGGCGGTCTGCCAATCTCCATATATCAGCTCGGCAGATCCATGACTTTGCGCCCCCGCCTCACGACGGGTTTGCCTTTTCGATCCTTGCACGATAAGTTGAAAATCCCTTCAATATTAGATCAGGTTGGTAAATAAGGCAAGAAAGCTCATAGATAAATCACATTAGAAAAAGTTACACCTCATCCATCAATGTAGGCACACGGATGCTGATACTGATAGCATTAAAGCAGAGAGCCCGCCTGAACAGACGAGCTCTCCATTTCTTAATCTCGGCAGATCGGCTCACTTCGCCGGGCGAACTTCGATTTGCATAAAGCTGTTTTGTGCGCTAATGCTTAGGATGCGGATCAGCGTGCCCGTAGTCGGAGTGATCACGCTGCCCAGCGTGTTCGTCGGATCATAGTATGACTTCCGGTCGTCAAACACCCGGACACCCGGGAGACTCGGAACTGGCGACAGCACGCTCCGGTGGTGGATATTGGGGATACCATCAGTGGGCGCGATGGTGAAGGTCGAGTCATAGGTCTGGATCCGGTTGCGCCAGCGACCGCCGTCGACCCGGTAAAGCGTCTGGGGGTGCGCGTCGATCGGCAGGAGCAGGCCCTGTCCAGGATGGAGGGCCGTATTATTGTCCGCTTGCGACGTATCCCAGTAGTTGATCAACAGGCCGTCCTGATAGGCGAAGTGATCCACATAGTCGCCCAGCAGAGGGTTGTCCGTATAGCCGAAGTAGTATGGGCCGACCTTGAGAGTGCTATCGTAGCCCTTGTAGGTGCGGAACTCGGCTACATAGTAGTGGCTGAACAGGGCGGACTCTGTACCGGTGGAAGTACGGAACCCATTAAAGGTCCAGCCCGCGTCGGCTTCAGCGCCATCCGTCGGGTAACCAGTGATGCTGATCTCATCCACCATGAAGCCAAGCTCAGCAACCGCTCCATCCGTCCAGTAGCGGAAACCAAGCGTGACCGTCTGTCCTGCATAGGCCGAGAGGTCGGCGGTCAGATCGACCCACCCGCCGCTTGAGCCCGTAATGCCCTCGCCGAAGTTCTGACCATTCGGGTCCGTATTTGTGGACAGGTTCGTCGCGACGGGCACGCCGTTAACCGTTAGGTAGGCATAGTCCCAATCCAGCTCTATCTCGTAGTTCACCTTCGCGGATAGTGCTACTCCAGCAGGCAGATCGAACGACTTGGTCATCGAGTTATCGAGGTCATCACCCGAGCCGCTGTAGTAGAAGTAGGAACCGGCATATGGTGCGCCGATCTCAGTGACCACCTCTTTCTTGGGCAGGATCACGAACAGGCCCTGGGCTTGCTTGGTGTTGAACTCCATCGGCCCAAGCTTGTGCGTGGAAAATTGCCCGGCACGTGCAACTTCATACTTCAACCAGCCGAGCTGGAATTTCTCCCAGGCGCCCATGTGGCTGGATTTGTTTCCGATGGTGTCTTTGCCATCATCCAGCCAGGAGCCCGAGGACATCAATGTCCAGAAGCCCGTCCCGTTCTCCCCGTAGTAGTCGTACAGGTCGGGCAAGCCCAAGTCATGTCCATATTCATGGGCAAACACACCAACACCGCCGTTCTCAGGCTGAATGGTGTACTTGCCAACCCAGTAATCGCTCTCACCCACCTGGATGCCGCCAAGCATGTTAAAGGCCGGGCCGGCAGTCCCGATCAGGTTGTAGTAGGCATACCAGCTATGACTCCAGATGGCCCAATCGCACGTTCCAGAGCAAGCTTCATTGCCCACGCCAGCGTGCACCGACTGGAAGGTATCAATGTAGCCATCCGGTTCATCAAAGTTTCCGTCGCTATCGTAATCGTAGCGATCCCAGACGTCAAATTGGCTTAGGTAGGCATTGATCTCGGCAGGGGTCTTGTCAACCGCGATCTGAGCGGCGTACCACCCGTTGACCGAATCAATCAAGAACTGCCAGACTGCAGGACCACTGATGTCGTCATCGTAAGTCCAGGCATCGCCAGGGACTCCGACCCAGTCGGTTACATCGCCGTGGACCGTGTAGCGGTTGGATGACTGCTCGATGTAAAAGTTGCGCATCGAGTTTGCGCCGGGCGCGTCGTTGAAGAGCAGGTCCATGTAGTAGTCACGGCTGAAATCCGGCACCCAGATGTCAGTGTTGTTAACGGCGCGGTCCGGCTGTGGCATAGTGTTGTGGGAAAGATCGGCGAACTCACCCAAGACGGTCCACAGCGCGCCTTCGCCCTCGCGAGCCAATTCAACGTACTGGCCACGGGCCACTTCGTGAACTTTGCCCTTGGCTTTGCCGTTGATCTTGGCATCAAGTGCCCGTTTTTTTAATTCCAGTTGCTGGGTGGTCAACGGGTCGGGTCGGTTATCCTCTTTTTGAACAAAGGTGGGATCATCACCGACACCGCTGGAAGCCATCGGCGCGGCCAGCGCCGCCCCCGGCAGCACTCCTATGATCATAAGAATGCTGAGTAAAGCAAGTAGTTTGTGTTTCATTGTGCCCTCCGAATAGGATTTGTACTAAAAATATGCGCGCATACTGAATGAGCCTTGCTTGAAATGTGTATCCTATGCGCCTCCTTTCCGTGAAACAATGGGTATTAAACGAAAACGCCGAAAGGAACCTTTCGGCAGTCTGGCGGTCCCGCCGAGGCGGGATCCATAACTTTGCGTCCCCACTTCGCAGTGGGTTTACCTTTTCGAGGTTTTATCTCGTACCTCTCAGGTGGACACAAAATACATCTAAAATTACATCCATATATTACCTGCTTTTTGAATTAGATTCAAGAGGAAGAAAGTTACATACGGGAAGGTATAATCCTCCCTTATGTCCAAACGATTTCTCATGCTTTCAATCATAATCGTAACAGTGATCGCCGCCGCGGCGACCTCCTATTACACGTATCGACCCAACGCCGCGCGCCTCGACAAGTTCCATCAGTGGAGGCGGAACCCCGCCTCTCACCCAGACTGGAAGCTGGCAGCCGGAACCCAATGCGGCTCCGCCCCGTTCCTTTTCCCCACCGATGGATTTGCCGGTTTCCTGTGGGGTGACTCCTTCGGTCTGCGTCATACCCATCAAGGCATAGACATCTTCGCCGGGACAGACGTGGGCATCACGCGCGTCATTGCCGCGTATCCCGGGTACCTAACTCGCCTGCCCGAATGGAAATCCGCCGTCATCGTGCGCGTACCCAGCGATCCGCTTCAACCCGGTCGTCAGATCTGGCTCTATTACACCCACATGGCTGACCAGAATGGTAATTCCTTCATCTCTCCCGAATTCCCTGCCGGCACGTCTGAAGAATTCATCGA
>DATEUF010000199.1:0-9680 GCA_035283325.1 Pyrinomonadaceae bacterium
AGAACAATGAAATACATCTGTTTGGGATACATCGAGCCAGGAACATTCGAAGGGATGACCGAGGACGAACGAAACGCAATATTCGACGAATGCTTTGAGTACAACGACCATCTGCGCGCCAACGGACATCTTGTTGCCGAAATACCTCTTCAGCCTCCGGAGACCGCGTTAACCCTGTACTGGAAAAACGGCAAAGTCGCGACGACCGACGGCCCCTATGCGGAAACCAAGGAACAGCTCGGCGGCATTCTCATCCTTGAGGCGCGAGACCTCAATCATGCCATTCAGCTTCTGTCACAGCATCCAGGCGGCATGAAGTATGAACTTGGACCGAATGAGATACGGCCGGTTGCGGATGTGAGTGAATTGATGAGGGAGAGCGAGCGGCGACGGGGAAAGGATACCTCGCGATGAGGCCATCCACGAGGGCGGCCACGAGGGAAAGACTGATCAGTATCATGGGCTTGGTGCTGGTAATCAGCATCGGTTTCCTTGTGCCGAAGGCGGCGGCACAGTCGGATAAATATTCGAAAATGGCGCCTGTCGACCAATACTTGATGGAAAGGAATGCTGAGATTCTGCTGGCGCGGAGCGCCGCTCCCGATTCCATATCCAGCGACATCGTACCGAACTGACGACACCGTTAACCGACTTTGGCTCGGTTTGGGTCTTGACCCGTCTTGGTGATCACTGCTGAACGGGGTGACGAACGCAGTCCTTTTAGAGGGTTAGCCGTGAAGAACTCTTGAAAGAAGCCGGGGCCCTACGCAGTACAGGAAGGCACCACAGTCTTGACACGATATAGTGATATCACTATATTCAGGTTGTCGATGTCCGATGAACCATTCTTGAAGCCGGTGATATGGGTCGGATCGAGCCGCAAGGATTTGCGCTCTTTTCCCGCGCCGGTCCAGGATCACATGGGGTATGCCTTGTACGTTGCGCAGCGCGGCGGCAAGCATCGTGACACGAAAACGCTGAGCGGCTTTGGGGGAGCAGGAGTAGTGGAAGTGGTCAAGGACTTTCGCGGTGACACGTTCCGTACGGTGTACACCCTGCGATATGCGGGGACGGTATACGTCCTTCATGCCTTCCAGAAGAAATCGAAGACCGGCCGCGAAACTCCGCGCGGAGACATTGAGTTGGTGAAGCAACGACTGCGTGAGGCCGAACAGATTGCAGAGGAGAGGGAGTCATGAGGAAAAGAGCATACGAAACCGGCAGCCGGAACGTGTTCAAGGATCTCGGCGTGCCGAATGCGGACGAGCATATGGTCAAGGCGCAGCTCGTGTTCAAGATCGACAGCATCATGAAAGAGCGCCGCCTGAAACAAGTCGAGGCCGCCGCTTTGTTCGGCGTCCGCCAGCCCGATATATCCATGATGCTACGCGGCGAGTTCAGGCAGTTTTCTGTCGAGCGGCTCCTGCGCTTCCTCGTGGCTCTCGATCAGGATGTTGAAATCGTAGTCAAACCGCATCGTGACCGGAGCAATGCTCCGACCCTGCATGTTTCCTGAAGGCGCTACTGAATGACCGCCGGCAAATAATATGATGGGAGATAGAATTCTACTTGCCAGCTTACCATCATTTTCTTCAAGTCCGCAGACGTTTTGCCGGGCAAGTCGGATGTCAAGAGTTCATTGGCCTACTCTTCTTCAAGCGCCTGTCAGACGCGATCGGAAGCGGCCAGCAGCTCGAAAGCAGGACGCTGCCCACATCACGGATGCTTTGAAAGCTTTCCGTGGCCTGGATGGGAAGGTTAAAAAGTTGGCACACAGTTTGGCACACAGAAATGTGCTAGACTGGCATCCTCTGACAAGGGTTCTGACAACGGCGAGGCGGCTTACATCGCAGGAAATAACTGGGATTCTGACATTCAGAAAAAGCTTGGAGCACTTCTCTACGAAACGGAGTAGAGAAAAGAGGGGGAAAGAAGAGCGTTCTCGTCAGGAACGTCAGAACGTAAGCGAATCGCTAGACTGAGACGTACTAGAAAAAGAGCCGGAACGCATTTCCTCTCTCAAGTTTCAAATTTGGCTTGCGTATTCACAATGCCCGGCTATTCTTGACCCCTTGAGCGATCTGTTTCTGGCAGGCATAGCTGTCGAAATAAGTTACGAGCAGAGTCGCGTCCCATAACTTCCTTGTGTGTAGATTAATCGTAAGTCGTTATTTGTGAGCCGTTTCATCAGACCAAAAGGACAAACTGACGCTTCTGGTAAAATTGAGCACAGAGCTCAGAAGCAGTGTCAGATTAAGTCGTGACTACTACACTTGGTTCCTTCTCGTCTCGCAAAATCTCAGCGATCATTGTCACGGCGGCCTTTTCTTTCCTTAACACAAAGTGCGCCGTAATTCACTCCTGTTATCGGGTTATAGATGATCTGATTCGGTTCAGGACATTGAACACGATCGCCAACCAAGAACACTCTTGCTAGATAAGCATAAGTCACAATTGGGAACGCTGGAGTTCCGGCAAATGGGCCCGTTGCAGTTCCGGTTTCCATAGCAAGTGCCAAATCATGAAACGCAGCTGTTCTGGCTACTCCGCTTTGGGACGCTGCGAATTGGAGGTCGACATCCCTTCCGCTAAAGTGAGATTGGTTAAAGAATGTACCGCTGGAAAATAATGGGCCCATGATTAGATTTGGATCCGGGTAATCCGCAATCCAGCCACCCAAGGCTATATCCCAGTTCCAAGGAAATGAGTTTAATGCGCTGAAATACGAACCGGATGGAACGCTTGTCACATTCGTAAATCCTACAGCCAGAAGTTCAGCCTTAATTGTGTTACCTCTTGCCACAGCCGCTGAAGCCGTGCTTGTCAATATTTGAATGGGCAAGTTCTGGCACACACTTGACAATCCACTGACTATCGACTGCGCTGAAGGAAAATCAGCAGTTGCTGAATAGGGTTCGATCGCATCATGCCCCGGAACACCAGGCGGAAGGAACTGGCTGCCGACGTCACTGCCATCCGGATTGAGGAGGTGCAGCGCGGTTCTGTCTACCGCATACGCTAGTGCGTTGAGCGCAGCAGGGCACTGCGCGAAGATTCCATTGTGCGCTATGGTATCAACGTTGGGCATTATGTAGCTAATCCCGATGACTGGTCTTTTGAACCATTCAGTTGGGTGGTTCAGCTTAGCATCTTGCTGTTGCAACTCTGATACGCCCGCAACATCAGAGCAATCAGCCAAAAAGTCAGCGTAAACCGCTTGATACTCACCAGAGGGGTCAACTCCGGGGGTGTAGTTAAAGTGAATTTCTTTAGGATCTGCAGTACGACCATCCCCCCTTGGTCTGTAATGCAATCACTCGCACGCCGGCATTTGTTCGCGCCCACCTTCAGCAGTTATCACTTGATCAGCGTCCCGAAATGCTTCGTTACAGCTTCTTCGTAGATGCCAGCTCCTACCTAGCTAGAACAAACTGAGGTTTAAACCCACGTTCTCGTCAATAGAGGCTACCAAGTGCGGATCATCGATCTTCGGCTGATTTACATCGCTGCTAACAGGATGACTTTTCATCTCAGAAGGAGGATATGGCAACAGCAGGTTTCGCATCTCCACAACTTTCGTATCGCCATTCAGCCAAGCCGTGGTCGTGGACGAAAGTCCGGATGTTGTAAACCCCAACAACGCGCCTACCATTTTTCTCAGTAAATCCTCACTTCTGACATATCCGCTGCAAATTGGTTTTGAACTCGAATTCACGCTCAGTAGTCCCTTCGCAAAAAGGGACTCCAAAGCCGGAACTACTTGGCGCAGATTTTCTGTAGTTTCAGGGATTCCTTCGCATGGCATTGACGAAACGAAAATGCGTTGCGTTGGAGAAACTCGTCTCCTTGCCGCCACGTCAACGTCACGTTCAAAAACGTGAAGAAACATAAACGTAAGGTTGAGCACCCTGCCGTAAGTGCTTGATTCTATCGGTGCCGTAGCTGTCCAACAAGGGGAGGCGAGGTTCATCTACGAACTCAACTTAGAGGTACATAGCGGTTCAAGAGTCTGTCCAACTCACCGAAGTCGATAGGTTTAGCCATATATTCATTGCAGCCTTTGGCGAAGGCTTTTACATGTGTATAGGACAGGGGATAAGCTGTAACCGCCACAATCGGTAACTCATCCATCTCACTCTGGTTCCGTATCTGCTGTGTTGCTGCTATGCCATCAAGTATTGGTAGGTCCAGATCCATTAGGATCAGGTCGGGATGCTCACGTTGTACAAGGCCTACCGCCTCCTGACCGTTTGTGGCTTCAACTACACGATAGCCTTTGTTTTCCAATGCCTGCCTCAGGAGCAGGCGAGTATCATCGTAATCTTCTACTACCAAAATCGTCTGGCTGGATCCCAGCTTCTTGTCCATTAGTCTCCTCCAAAACTATTTACTCTAAGGCTTGGCCCGCAGTGAGCAGTGGCGCCAAATTTGGCGCGAGGAGGCGAAGCCTGCGTAGATACCTGTTGTAACGAGCACGGTCACGCCTGTCCATTTCCGTAATCCGTACACAGATCAAAGACCTATCCTCAATTCCCCGATCAAGCCGTTCGAGGCGCACCGGTGTGCCTCGAAGACGGATTGGAGCTGACGGAAGTTCGAGTGTAATACATACTGTCTGGGAGAGATAGAGGTCATCCATGCGAAATCCGCGCATGATGAGAGCGAGCCCGTTCTCGCTGATGTGACGCGTTTCGCCAACCAGCTGGGTCAGTTGTGAGGATTGTATGCCGCGTCTTTCGCCAAGTGGCAAAAGCGTGAAGGCCAGATTGGCTCGATGTTTTAACCTGCGTCGGCGTGCTTTGCGCCGATTGCCGATTAACTTCCGTACCGACTCCCACATACTGCCTATCATAAAACTTGAAGCGGGGAACCGAAACCTGAAAGTTTGACACTCATCAACTTTACTCCGTTCCCTTCAATAGAGTTCAGCTTTTGTCATGAACGCGATAATTGGAGCCGCAAGAATTGTGGGGAAATTGGTGGGGGACTCACGTATTGAGGCGTATACAGGCGCACTCCTTGTTGGCTGCAACTCATAGCAATGTTATTAAGTTGTGCATACGCTGTAACTGGCGCATACGATCAGGAGCGGGTTAGCGAGTCTCGCCGCTCGCTCCAAAAGTCAAACACTTATTACGGAGAGCGTTGACCAGTCACCACGCTCCAAAGTCATGGCTGGAGGCCCATGCGGCACGAGATTGGCGTAGCGCGGGTCGTAGCGGAGGTCGTCAAAAGTGAACCACCATTTAAAGTGGCCCAAGAAGCAGTTTCCCACTCAGGCTTCTGCATCAATCAAACAAAGTGCACCTATGAGAACTACTGTGTGTATACAATATATTCTATATTTGACATATATCGGGCGTTGGCATAAGATTATATGCGAACCGAGCCCAGCTAACTCTCTTCTCAACTTCTGGTATCTTCCAGATCGTCTGAAGCCAACAGCTCAACTATCGAAGGAGCTAAAAATGTTTACGCGCCATGTCCATGATTTGCGCAGCCTGCAGAATGAGGTAAATCGTTTGTTGTCAAGAAACTTAAGTGATGCTTTTGCTGATGAGGGTATCGCCCGTGGTGCCTGGAATCCGACGGTGGACATCTATGAGAACAAGGATGGGATCGTTATTAAGGGCGACTTGCCGGGCATGAACCGTGAGGACATCCATCTCACGTTTGAGAACAACGTTCTCACTTTGAGTGGTGAGCGACGTTTCGAGAAGAATGAAGCCGCCAATTACCATCGCGTAGAGTGCTCTTACGGGACGTTTACACGCTCCTTCGCGGTGCAGCAAACAGAATCAATCGAGGGTGTCACGGCTAGTTACAATAATGGGATCTTGCGGATTGATCTTCCAAAGCGTGAAGACGTTAAGGGGCGGCGCATCGATATTGTGGACGGTAAGGCCCGAGGCACCCACACAATTGAAGCGCAGCCCTGAAAAGGCACCTGCCACGGACCAGAAGGTGACAGCTCACGCAGTGAGAGGCTAAAACTGGGGCCTGCGGGGTTAGCCGAAGCTCTGATTTGCCGCCAAAGTTGAGCAGTGCATCTGTGTGAAGTTCACCCGGCCGCTCGTTGATATAAAGATCATAATCATTTAGAAATTCCAACTTAGCTTTCCGAGAAGAGCTTCATGCCGGAGAGGCACTCATGAGGCTGCCTCTCCGGAGCGAGCTAGAAGGTCTACGGGGTAATCGAGGTTCCTTGAGTTGCCCAAACTTGCCAACGCCCATCGCGTTTAACGTAGGTGTCGGTGAAGCTGGTTTTGCGATCAAAAGCCTGACCCTTCGCATCACGGCCCTTTACCTGATTAATCCCGGTCACAATCGCCGCATTCCCTTCAACGCGCACATTAAGATTTGAAAGCTCCAGCGAGTCGAGCACCTGCCTATCGCTCTTCATGGAGGCAATCTCTTCCACTTTACTGTGCACCGCGCCAGTGCGGCTGCTTATATCGGTAGCGTCGCGCGCATAATTTCGTTCAAACCAGGCCACGTCCCCCGCCTTACTCGCGTCGTTCCACTCCTGCTCCATGTAGAGCAAGATGCCTTCATCATTGAGCGGCTGGCCTGCATTGCTTACGACCGACCAGTGATCGCCGCTGCGCTCCAGAAAATGAACGCTGCGAGTATAGAAAGTCCATTCCTTACCTTCAGTTTTTCCCGCGATTACATTGCGGTGCGTGATGGTCGCTGAAACAGGCGTGCAACTGATCATGTAGTAATCGTGCGTGACCTTGGCGGCATCTTGCGGGTTTGCTTTATCCAGGTCTGCCTGTTTGACCGCAGCATCGATTGTTTGAGCTTTAGTCAACGTACCGGCCGGGCTTAAGCCTACGTAGTTGTCAGCAAAAACGTTATGCAGGAATGCTCTATCGCCGTTTTGGCCGGCATCACCCCATGCTCGGTCGAATGCTTCCAGCTTCTTCTTGTCAGCATCGCTGCATTGACCGAAGGCGATTATTGTCGTTGCCAGAATTAAAAGAGTTACTGCTAAGAGATGTTTCATCGGTTCTATTTCTCCTTATTGTGGGACAGAAGCGAGGGCGGACACGGGTCCGCCCTGTCGCGGTTAGAAGATCAATCTGCTTCAGACCAACCTGGCAGCAGCAGCCTTGTGGAACGTTGAATTGGCGAACTCGAAGTTCTTTACCGTCGGCGTTCCCTCAATCACATTCGACAGAGACTTCAACACTTCGGGATACGCCGAGCGGTTGTAGGCCTCTGCATCTTCTTTGGTGTCCCAGAAGCTGTTGGCAATGACTTCCGAGCGTTCGGGGGCGACAAAGGTGGTTTCATCGCGGAATCCCTTCTGCTTACGCAGCATGGGTATAATCTCGTTGTCTACGAGGCGGGTAAGCTCTGAGGCCGAATTGGTCTTGAGCTTCATAGTAACTTGTCTTCCAAACATTTTTTTGCTCCTCAATGGTTAAGCTGTTGACTTCAGGTAATCTGGGTGATTCCAGAGGAGCTGAGAAGAGAGTAAGCCAGGCTCGGTTCGCAACCACCTTATGCTAACAACTGATATATGTCAAGTGCAGAATATCTCTCACATAGACAATATTTCTCGTATGTGGTAAATAGGGGGTAAGAGCGAGGAGCACATCATGATCGAGATTCGAGTAGACGAGTTGCTGAAAACTCGCGGTCGGTCTTTCTATTGGCTGGCCAAAGAGACGGGCATCAGCCACAGTACCCTGTGGCGCTTGAAAAAGGCCAAGGCGCTCGGGATCAATTTCGACACCCTGGAGAAGTTATGCAAGGTGCTTGAGTGTCAACCGGGCGACGTGCTCTCTCATGTGAATGGGAAAAAGATTGGTAAAAGACGAAGTGCAAAAAGACGGTCACCAAAGTAGTAAGTCGCGCCCGGATGTGTCAGGACTCACGTTCAACACGGCGCCGCCGCTGCTAACGCCCTGGGAGTTACTTCACACGGAACATTCTCCAGGGTCATTTCAATCAAGCGATCCACGACCGCTTTAATGTCGCCTGTCTCACGCCATACTCGAAGCTGCTCGTCGGCCGAAGTGCCTCGCTCAAGAATTTTGTGGATGTGTTTGATCTCTTTGCGCGAGCCGAGGTCGTCAATAACGTCGTCGACAAATTCCAGAAGTTCACGAATGAGGTCACGAGTCGGCACTTCCTTGCCCTTGCCGAAATCAATCATCTTACCATCAAGCCCGTAACGCACGGCGCGCCATTTGTTTTCCTCGATCAGCATCTTGTGATGGAGCCGGAAGGTCATATTTTGATCAAGAAGCTTATTGACCTTCGCGACCAGTGCCTGGAAAAGGGCTGCAATGGCGATGGTGTCATCAACCCGGGTGGGAATATCGCAGATGCGAAACTCCAGCGTTGGAAAGAACGGGTGCGGGCGCACATCCCAATAGATCTTTTTACCATTGTCGATGCAGCCGGTTTCGATGAGCAATTTGACATAGCGTTGAAACGAGCTGTACGAGTCGAAGTGGTCAGGGATGCCGGTGCGCGGAAACCTTGTGAAAACTTCCGAGCGGTAGGATTTCAATCCTGTGTGAACGCCCAGCCAGAAAGGGGATGAAGTCGAGAGCGCTAGCACATGCGGCAGCGAGTAGCGCACGGCGTTCATGATCTGGATTGCCCGCTCTGGGTCCGCGACACCTACATGGACGTGGAGACCAAACGTGAGCAACGAGCGCGCGATCATCTGATTCTCTTCAACGATTAACTCATATCTTGCATTCTCGAAGATCTTCTGATCCTGCCAGTGCGAGAAGGGATGTGTGCCGGCAGCGACAATCTGCAGGCCTTTCTTTCGCACGAGGGTGGAGAGAATGCCACGAAGATTTGTGATATCGGTGCGAGCTTCTTTTATGTCTTTGCAGATTCCCGTACCTACTTCGATCATCGATTGGAACATTTCTGGTTTAACTTGCTCGCCCAGCAGCGTCTTGCCTTCTTCGAGAATTTCCGAGACATGCGAACGCAACTCGCGGTTGCGCGGATCGACAATCTGAAACTCTTCTTCAATGCCAAGGGTGAATTGTTCGAACGTTGTGGTCATTACGGTTTTACTGCCGCGACTTGCTCATCAACTGCCGCTCCCAGGTGATCTTTATCTTCGTCGAGGGCAGTCCGCTCTCGAATTGACCTCAAGACGCCAATTAATTGCTCCATCTGTGCGCTCCGCTCGCGATCGTTGCGAGTCAAGTTATCCAGCATAAGTTCGCTCTTCAAATTTACTTTGAAATCCTGTTCGGCGGCGTCAACGAATTTACGTTCGAAGCTTTTTTCGTCATGGAATGCGTCTTCGCTCCAATGTTTTCCTGCGACTTCACGCACACTTTGCGTACTTGCCTCCCTCATCCTCCCAATTCTCAGTTGCTTTACTGTCACTTTGAGGAAGGGTGGTAAGAATAGGTATGTGAAAGCTATTTCCATTGCATGGGACCATCTCTAGTTTGATTGGACTATGCATTAGCAGGGCAAGTTGTGCGTGCTCTACCAAGTGACCATGGTTCAGGCTGACTAATGGGTCATTCACCAACCAAAAGTCCACGTCACCTGCGCCGCCTACGGGCACGATTTCCTTGAGCAAACGAGCATCGAGGGCTACCGGTTTGAAGAGCAGCATTCCAAAGTTACGCACACGGGCCATCATGGCGTCTTGGCTGCTGTGAAACAGTGGCACACGAAACCGT
>DATEUF010000200.1:0-22526 GCA_035283325.1 Pyrinomonadaceae bacterium
GATGGCGGTAGCGGGAATAACTAAGATTAATAAGAGAGCCCACCGAGCGGCCTTCTTCCAAACGGGTCTTTTGGAAGCACGAACAAGCGTGAGCGGCAACCAAAAGATGATGGTCAAACAAAGGATAGCAACGGCGAGTGCGACGAACTCGCTATAGCCTGGATCACGTTGCCGGTGGTAATAGGAGTAGTGGACTGGATTGAGAAGGACATACCAGGCAGAGACGAAACACAGGTTGGCGAGGGACAAGGCCACTGCCAGGTCCCGGAATCTATGCAACTCTCGCTCTCCGCATCTTATATAACCACCTCTGCGATGGCTCGAGTCGCTCCTTCCGCTCAATCACAAAATACTTCTCGCTGATGCGTTCGAATTCCGCGCTACTAAGCGATTCGTACAGATGATCGTTGCCTCGTGCTATCAACTGGAACATCGGATCATCTGGCGGAATGTATTCAATCAGCAACAAATTCGTCGTAAGGTCAAAGGCCAACTGCATGATCTCATCGAGAGGGATTCTTTCAGAAACGAGAACATGATGTAACACCGCCAGCATCAGCACACAATCAAAAGGCCCGCACGCTCGGTCAAGGAAGGCGCGACATTCGGTGTTGCGCCAGCCGAGACCGGGCGTTGGACGGGTGAGGTCCACCACCAGCGGCAGGATATGCAACTTATCTTCTGACGCCTTCCGCCAGACTCTGCCACAGACGGCCGGATCGCGATCAATCGCTACTGTTGATGCGTTTGACGACGCCGCAATCGAGCTGAAGTGGCCCTCATTGCAACCCACATCCAACAGCATTCTCGGCCTTTCTTCTGTCATAACCCTCTCAATAAACTGTTGCTTAAGAGATAGATACCGCTCCGACACGTGGTCGGCATCGACGTAGTCTGTCCACTCGGACTTCCGGTTGGCGTCTGGTTTCACCGCCCTGAGCTTGCGACGAAGTCCCTTTAACTGACGAGAGAGAATGAAGGTGGCCTCTTCGGGTGAACCACTTCGGCGCTTTTCATAGATCTTTTGACGATTGAGTGGGCTTATCTTCGTAAGCAAAGCTGGTAAGGAAACTAGCGTAAGAAATGGAGGTAGCAACTTCTGAACGTGGCTGCACATGCGCAGGACGTCATTTGGAGTCAGTCCCTCTCGGTAGATCCTGAGTGTTTGGCTCAGACCGATCCCAAAATACTTGTCGACCAGCAAAGGGCGAATGAAAGTGCGGACAAACTGCGCATAAGGAAGCCAGGTTGGATCGCAAAGATCTCGAGGCTCCACTGAAAGGAAGTCAACAAAGATAGGCCTGCTCTCGCGGAAGAGCACGTTGTAAGGCGAGGCATCCTTCAGCCCAAACCCTTCAGCCAACAGTCTCTCCATCATGTCCAGAGTGAGTTGCCCGGCCGCATACAACATCTCTGGGGGCCACTCATATGGATAACTCTGGAATGGAATGCGTTCGTGCTTGAGAATTAGGTAGTTGTTCTCTGGATAGACGTGTGCGCTGCGGGCCAGCTCTTCGCCGAAATCTTTCTCGCTGCCAAGCTCGGTACGGACGAGAAGTCCATCTTCGACGAGCCGGCCGAAGATCTCAGAATTCAGAAAGTTATGGACCTGTAGTTCACACTCCTTCTTTACAAGCCGAAAGACGCAACGGTCGGTGATCACAACATGTCCGTGAGGATCCCGAAAGGAGTGTTTAAAGGAATGGGTTAACGGTCTGTCTTCGAGGTTGACGATTTGCTCTGCGGATTGGGTGGGGAGTTGGTGGACCTGGTTAGCTGCGCGGGCCTGGGGTTTCAAGGCCAACTCCTACGAACGGCCGTCGCCCGGGGCGGGATCCGAGCTTTCACGTCGATTTTTAACTGCCTCCCGGATTCTCCGGGAGATCGTTCGAATATGAAACACCGAACCCAGGAATAAGGCGGTCAACAACTGCCAGATTAGCATTCCCGAACCGGGGTCGGCGTAAAGGAACACTAGCAGATTAGTTCCCGACGTTTGTATGTCAAGCACGAAAGGAAGCCTCAATAGGAAATTCCAGCGCGGTCAGGTCAACGTAGACCAACTCAAGTCCAATCTAAGTTACCGGAACGTCGGTTTCCAGGCAAGCAATATCAAAGCCTTTGACAAAAAATCATCGGGAATCGTATCACATTTTTTCCTAACCCACACCAGCCGTCTAATTCCCCCGCAACGAATTCCAAAGCGTGGGCCTATGACGCTGAGCCTTTTGCGCTACGCGAGGCAATCGCTTTGACAATAGCGTCTTCCACCTCTTCCAGATGAAACGGCTTGGCAAAAAAAGCGAATGCACCCATCTTTAGTAGCTTCTCCTTCTCTTCCACATCCATTCCCGAGATGATGATCACCGGAGTATTCGGATGCCGCTCCTTCACACGCTTCAGTATTTCCATCCCACTTAGGCCGGGCATCGACACATCGCTGAGCACGACGTCATACGTCTCAATCTCTAGATATTGAAGCGCCTGCTCGGTGCGGTCGGCAGTATGGCACTCATACGTACCGGCCAAAAGTTCGTAGAGAATTCCGATAACTGCCGGATCGTCGTCTATAAGTAACAGAGTGGCCATTGTGAGACCTCATTAGTCGGCACGAGTGGTTATCGCTATTTTGATCGCCGGTTTCGCAGGAGATGCTTACGCATGTCACAGCAGTCTCGTTGGGCCCTGATTGTGGGTTTTGGACTGATCTGCACAGCGTTACGATCCCCTTGGTGAAAGAGCGCAAGAAGCCACTGGGCAGTTCAAAGTGTGTGCTCGCCTTGGGAGTGAATGGATGCGACGAGCGAAACGAATAATACACCACAATCAATAGTTAGAGAAGTTTCTTTTGACCCGCACTTAAGGGACTGCTAATTTTGCTCTGTAAGAAATGATTTCGACTGTTCGAGAACGCGCTTGAATCATTCAACTGAAACAGTATGGTTGCCCGATCTGATGTTTACGGGAGTTCGCTTTGAAAGCGGTCTCGCACTGGTCTGTGATCAGAGGGGAAGGATTCTTCGCCTTGCGCCCGCCAATGAAGTTCAGAATGCCATTGCTCTGAAGAATCGCGCGTTGCTGCCTGGGCTAATAAACGCCCACTCTCACGCCTTCCAGCGAGTTATTCGCGCGCGCACGGAACATCGCAGCAGAAACAACGAGAACACTTTCTGGGGCTGGCGAGAGATGATGTACAGCGCCGCCGCCCGGCTAACCCCGGAAGACATCTACGATGCGTCGCGCATGGCCTTTCTGGAGATGGCACTTGCCGGCATCACAACTGTAGGCGAGTTTCATTACATCCATCACGCTCCTGACGGTACGCCTTACGATGATTCGAACCGGCTGGCAAAAACGGTTGTCCAAGCGGCGCGCGACGTAGGCCTGCAAATCGCCTTGCTGAACGTCGCCTATGCTCGTTCAGGTCACGAAACTGAGCCGCATCCACAACAGGTTCGATTCATCGTGAAGGATCCGGAATCGTATTTGAAACAATGTGAGCAATTAAGCTTCGAGTTGCAGAAGATGGAAGGCGTCTGGATGGGAGTGGCTCCCCATAGTGTCCGAGCTGTTCCACTGGCGTACTTGAAAGAAATTATTCGCTTCGGAAATGAACGCCGCCTGCCCATTCATATGCATGTGGCGGAACAGCCCGGCGAGGTCTCGGCTTGCATTGAGGAATATGGACGGTCACCGGTTGCTTTGCTGGAAACTGAAGGGCTGCTGAGCGATCAATTCACCGCTGTACATGCAATCCACATCACACCCAAAGCCGCATGGATGCTCGGTCAATCAGGGGCCAGGGTGTGCGCCTGTCCTACCACGGAACGAAACCTGGCCGACGGGGTGGTTCCCGCAGACGAACTGTTCAAACAGAAGATAAGGGTCTGTCTCGGAACAGATAGCCAAGTACAGATCGATCTATTGGAGGATGCGCGCGAGCTTGAATACCACCTGCGACTTTCAAACATGAAACGCGCCATTCTCGAGGGTCCTGAAGAAAAAGGGCCGTCGAGCCTGGCTGTCCGGCTCTTCAAGTGTGCCACCGAAAACGGTGCTGGCAGCATAGGAGCACCGGGCGGGTCACTCGTTCCGGATCGATCAGCAGATTTCTTTACGATAGATCTAAACGATCCGTCGATCACCGGCGCCGCACGAGACGATCTAATCTCTCATGTTGTGTTCTCTTTGTCGCGAACCGCGATCAAAGATGTGGTTGTCGGGGGCAGACGAATCATTGAAGAGGGCAAGCATCCGCAGCAGGAACAGGTGGTAGAGAAGTTCAGGATTCTGCAAAAGAAACTTTGGCAGTAAACGGCACATCTCTTATTAGTACAATTGGGACATGACGGCTCAGGAGATACTTGCAAAACTGGTGTCGATCGATTCTGTCTCGGCGCGTTCTAATGTTGCGCTCACCACCTTTCTTGCAGATCTTTGCCAAACCCTGAACCTGCGCGTTCGTCAATTCCCGTACCGGGACGAAAATGCGGTTGAAAAAATAAACCTGATCGCAATTTCCGGGAGCGACTTTTTAAGTGATTTAACCGTCGAACTTGCTCTGGTGGGGCACACCGATACCGTTCCTTATGATCCGGATTGGACCGAAGCGCTGACGCTCACTGAGCGTGACGGTAAACTCTACGGACGCGGCGCCTGCGATACAAAAGCTTACATCGCCGCGGCGCTTGCGGCGCTCGGAACCTTGCAAACGAAGACCCTCGGCCGCCCGTTCGCCCTGATCTTTACGGCCGACGAGGAGGTCGGACTCATGGGAGCCAAGCGCCTGGCTGATTTAAGCCCTCTCCGCGCGCACTACAGCATCGTCGGTGAGCCAACTTCACTGCAACCAATGCGAGCAGGGAAAGGTTACTGCCTCGCAGAAGTCAAGGTGAAGGGAGACGAGGCCCATAGCGCATATCCATCGTTCGGCGCATCAGCCATCTTCCGTGCAGGCCGTCTGTTGACTCACTTAGAAAGAATAGCCGAAGAATTGCACTCCGAAGTGCATACGGCATTCGACCCTCCGTACACTACATTGAATGTTGGAGTGATATCGGGCGGTACGGCAAAGAATGTGGTTGCTGGCGAATGTCGCTTCACGCTCGAATGGCGACCGGTTCCCGGCCAGCAGTCTGACCTGGTCCTGAGGCTTCTAAATGCAGCCATAAAGAAAGAACAGGAGAACGAATCTGGCTTTACCGTCGAAGTTCAGCCGGTCCGCTCTGATCAAGGTTTCGAAACGTCTACAGATTCTCGATTAGTAGAGATCCTCGAGACAACAACAGGAAGACGAGCGGGAACTGTTGCTTTTGGCACAGAGGCGGGCCAGATGATTCGGCTAGGAGCGGAAACTGTGGTGCTGGGTCCCGGTGATATCCGCGTGGCGCATCGCACGGGTGAGTTTGTCCCAATAGAACAATTGAACCACTGTAGCGAAATCCTGAAGCGCGTGATCCAGACGCTCTGCGGCTAATGCCCGTATCAGATTTCCGCAATCTCTTCACTCAGACGGTTGGAAGAGACCTTCGAGCCCGGATTTCTATCCAGAGACTTTTATGTATTAACCTCTACGCAGGCAACCGGAGAAGGAATTGATCCATCGGAAACTGTCGTACCAGTAATTACACTATCCCCACAAGAGATGCTTAGCATTCCCAAGAGCTTGTTTGCCGTTGCCATTGTCCTGCTCTTCTGTTTGCCGGCTTTAGCGCAGTCTACCCCTCAACCACTGACGAGCAAGGAGATCGTTGCCCTCGTCTACCAACTGCCGAAATATCCAGGTAAGCGTGATGAGATAGTCGAAGAGATTCGCCGTCGCGGCATCGGTTTTCCGCTTACTGATGGGATGCGCTCGCTGGTGGCTACCAAAAGCGGAAACGATCCGCTGTTGCGTCGCACACTTGAGGAAGCGGAAAGACGAAGGCTGAATCCCACCGCTTCGGCCCTGCCCTCTGAAGCTGAAGGGACCGAACTGCTGGAACGCACTCGCCGCGCAACGCTCGCTGCGGCTGATGCGATGCCCGACTTCATTGTCAAGCAGGTGATTAAACGGACTGCGGCGTTCGGGGGAACAAACAATTGGATTCCTCAAGACAATTTGACGATTGCCGTGAGTTACCGCGCAACAGCAGGCGAGGAGTATAAGGTGCTCACCGTTAACGGCATACCTCCTGCCCGCGAGGCGAAAGAGACCAAGGAATACGGGGAGTATGTGGGCGGGTCTACTTCAACTGGGGAGTATGTCACCGGACTCGCGGCAATCTTCAAACCAAAATCGAGTACCCAATTTAAGCTCGTCGATACCGATCTGTTACGGGGCCGGCGAACTCTCGTTTATGAATTCATAGTTGAGAAACCCTTTTCAGATCTAACGTTGAAGGCTGGACGGGATCTCATAGCCAGCGCCGGTTCGCGAGGCCGCATCTGGATCGATCGCGAAAACAATCGCGTCTTGCGTTTTGAGCAGATTGCCACCGAGGTCCCGCTGGATTTTCCGATCACTGCTGCAAGCAGCCTGATCGACTACGATTGGGTCGACATCAATGACCAACAGTTCTTATTGCCTTCGCGTGCTGAGATTCTGATTACCAGCGTTCACCGAAAGGAAACGGTCCAAACACGCAATGAGATCCGCTTTCGCGGCTATCGAAAATTTGGCGCTGAGTTGAAGGTGATTGATGAAATTGATGACAGCGACTTTCCACCCGACAAGCAAGAGCCTGAAAAGCCGACATCAAAGAACCCTTAGACATCTCTGTTACCCCCTGGCTTCGTTGGCGACGGCTCTTCTGCTCATCATCCCGGCGCCCATCAGGGCGCAGGCGGGGTCTCAATCTGAACAGAACTACCTGGTTTATGTCCTCTCGGAGGCTGCGGACAAGATCGCTCTAGTTCGTTTTGGACGCGACGGCGCCAAGGTGGACCACGAGGTAGTCACCGGAGACATGCCTGTTGATATCGATGGGCCTCACGGCATCGCAGTCTCTCCAGACAAAAAGTTTTATTACGTCTCACTGGCTCATGGCCGGCCGTTTGGCTCAGTGTGGAAGTATGCGGTAAAGGGCGATCGGGTGGTCGGTCAAACCAGCCTGGGCCTGTTTCCCGCAACAATGGATATCTCGCGGGATGGCAGTCTACTGTTCGTTGTGAACTTTAACTTGCATGGTGACATGGTGCCATCATCGGTGTCAGTGGTCGCAACCGAGCCCATGATTGAGATGGCTCGCATTCAAACCTGCGCCATGCCCCATGGCTCGCGTTTAAATCCACAGGGAACCAAACACTATTCCGCCTGCATGATGGACGATATGCTTGTGGAGATCGACACCAGGACTCTCAAGGTCTCCCGTCATTTTGTTTTAGCGAAGGCCAGGGAGAAAGGGATGGCTGGCGCACCCAACGCCACTGACACGCCGAGTATGGCCACGAGCGGGATGAAGCAGATGGACATGGGCGGCCATGGGATGGAACCACCCAAGGCTGGAGATCTCTCCTGCTCCCCAACATGGGCCCAGCCGTCGGCAGATGGTTCTTCAGTTTTTGTTGCTTGCAACAAATCGAGCGACATTGTCGAGGTCGATGCGGGTAGATGGAAGCTGGCGCGTCGCATTCCCGCTGGCCAAGGGGTTTACAACCTCGCGATAACGAAGGATGGCACTCGCCTTGTTGCGACTAATAAACGGGATCAATCGGTCTCCGTAATCGAAGTGAAAACGGGTCGCGAACTTGCCCGCATCCCTACACGTCGCAAGGTGCTTCACGGTGTCGTAGTTTCGCCGGACGATCGTTATGCGTTCGTTTCCGTTGAAGGTGTGGGTGCGGAACCGGGTACTGTTGAGGTAATAAATCTGAACACGTTGAAAGTTGTGGCTACAGTCGATGTAGCCGAGCAAGCCGCGGGCATCGACTTTCTTGGCACCGACCCGCAGCAGTGACATTGTTCCCGAGTGCGGCCCAATTTTGACAATCCTTTCGATTTACTGCTGACTTCCCTGCACCCGTCTGCGATAATATTCACTTTCGAAAACGCTTGCGTCCAAATGTGGGGGCGGCACTCCGTGGGCCGCCCGC
Organism: Pyrinomonadaceae bacterium; assembly: GCA_035283325.1. GTDB lineage: Bacteria > Acidobacteriota > Blastocatellia > Pyrinomonadales > Pyrinomonadaceae > PSRF01. The sequence goes on from DATEUF010000200.1 coordinate 8,074, forward strand.
AACTTCGCAAAGAGCCGACGCGAGGCATTCTTGGGGGCGGCCACGGAGTGCCGCCCCTACAGTCGGTTGCGTTAATGAGTGAAGCCTTCGATAAAGTAAGAGGAGTAAGCGAACTGGCGCTATTTCCGCTGCCAATTGTTCTGTTTCCGGGAGTGCCGCTGCCGCTACATATTTTCGAGCCGCGGTACCGGCAAATGCTTCAGGACGTCCGCGTCACCAATAGCCTTTTCGGCGTCTCGTATTTCGACTCTAGTTCGTCCGCCAAAGAGCACCCACCAGCGGGACATGTTGGCTGTGTCGCTGAAGTCACGGACACCCAGGCGCTGCCCGACGGCGGTTCTAACATTTTGACAGTGGGCCTTATCAGATATCGCGTTCAGAATTACGTTGAGCGCGGCGATCCCTACCTGGTTGCTCAAGTCAATTACTTTGAGGATGAGGAAGAAGATAGTGAACTGCTGAATCAAAGCTCACGTGCAGTTGCTGAAACCTTCTCGCGCATTGCGCGTGCCGTCAGAATAATCAATGACGAACGGGCCACACTGCCTGATATTTCGGATACTGATCCACAGCGTCTCTCGTTTCTTGTTGCAGCAGCAATGGAGATCGATGCAGACGTGAAACAGGAATTGCTCGAGCTCCGTTCTACCTCTGAGCGACTGGGGCGATTGAGAGGTATGCTGGTGCGAGCTGTTTCAAGCTACGAAGAGCGGGCACGCATTCATGAACTTGCCAAAGGAAATGGGCATAGTGGCAAGAAGATCGAAATTGAGTGATAACTTGCGCCGACCCAATGGAAACCCAGAGAACCATCAGAGTGCGTCTACTCTTTTTTGGCGCCGCTCGAGACGCCGCCGGGGCGACGGAAGTGGAGTTGTCACTTAACGCCCCCCTCAACGCTGCTGCCGCGCTCGGGCACGTGCTCACGGCTTTTCCAGACCTAGCACGCTTCGGGCGTTCTCTTCTCTTTGCTGTAAACCAGGAATATGCCACTTCCGATCGGCCTGTCTGCGATGGCGACGAGCTGGCTGTTTTTCCCCCGGTAAGTGGCGGACACACAGAGACTGAAAAAGCCGCTTCAAATGACTTTTTCGAGCTGCAAACAGAACCTCTGGATGTCGGGACGATCGCGCGCAGAGTTGTATTGCCTGAATGCGGAGCCACAGTCACTCTTGACGGTTACGCCCGTGAATGGACGAAGGGACGTCGCACGTTGTACCTGATTTATGAAGCTTACGCTGCGATGGCTTTGCGCGAAATGAGGCGCCTCGGTCGCGAAGCAAAGAAACGGTTTGACATTGCGCACATCGGCATCGTGCATCGCACTGGCAGAACGGAGATTGGGGAAACGAGCGTGGTCATCTCAGTAAGCGCCCCACACCGGCGGGCTGCTTTTGAAGCCTGCGAATGGGCGATACAGGAACTGAAGCGTAGTGTACCTATTTGGAAAAAAGAGGTATTTGAAGATGGCGAGGCCTGGGTTGACAAAAATACATTTGACATTTGACATTATGCCAAATGAGTTTCTTATTGAGGCGTTTCCTCAGTCTCTTCTTCCGCCGCCTCAACCAGCGAGGCGCTGGTAACCTTGTCTCCCCCTTCAGTCTTCATGAGACGCACGCCCTGCGCACTTCGTCCTGTCTTCCTAATCTGACTGGCCTCGATGCGAATGAGCTTGCCTTGCTGCGTGATAATCATGATCTCCGATTCGTCTTCCACCGGGAAAACAGCCACAACCTTTCCAGTCTTCTCGGTTGTTTTCATGTTTATTACGCCCTTGCCACCGCGGGCCTGGAGACGATAGGTAGTAATGGGGGTCTGTTTGCCGTATCCCTGCTCCGAAACCGAAAGCATGCGTTCAGTGTCGTCGGCCGAGACGGCACAGACTGATACCACGTAGTCATCCCGCCGTAGATCGATGCCTCGCATCCCCCGAGTGGCCCGACCCATAGGCCGAACATTCTTCTCGTCGAAACGGATGGCAAGCCCATTGTGCGTGGCAATGAAGATCCGCTTGGTGCCGTCAGTTAATATCACATCGAGCAGTTGGTCACCTTCATCGACATTGATGGCAATGATGCCGTTTGTGCGAATGTTCTGAAAATCCGCCAACGAAGTCTTCTTGATAACTCCCTTCCGGGTAACCATCACTACGTGGCGCCCTTCGGCAAATTCTCGTACGGGCACCACGCCGACCAGTTTACGATCGGATGGAATGCTCACCAGGTTAACAATTGCTTTGCCGCGTGCGGCGGCGGCCGCATCCGGAACTTCGTGCACCTTTAGTTTGTAGACCATGCCATCGTCGGTGAAGACCATCAGATAGGCGTGGGTGGAAGCGATAAAGAGGTGCTCCACGAAATCGCCGTTTTTGGCGGTCGCTCCAAAGCGGCCCTTCCCACCGCGACCCTGCCGCTGGTAGGTGGTGATTGGCGTTCGTTTGATGTAGCCACTGTTGGTTACTGTAATCGCCACATCCTCATCAGCAATCAAATCTTCGATCGAGAATTCTGCGCCTTCGTCGATAATTTCCGTGCGGCGCCCGTCACCGTACTCCTTCTTTACCTCCTCGAGTTCGGTAGCAATAACACGCCGCAGTGCCCGCTCGTTTCTTAAAATCTCCTCTAACTCGGCGATCAGCTTGATGATGCCTTCGTATTCATCCGTGATCTTCTGCCGTTCGAGCATCGATATGCGTCGCAACTGAAGATCCAGTATTGCCTGTGCCTGAAGCTCAGAAAATGACAGCCGCTCCATTGCCTTCTGTAGTTTGCCCAGGTAAGTCTTGAGCTGTATATCAGAAGGAACGCCTTTCCAATTTTTCACCTCTGCCATCGTGTTCATCTGCTGACCGGTGAGCCACTGGCGGGCCTCATCTACTGAACGGGAGTTGCGAATGAGTGTAACTATGAAATCCAACGCATCGATTGCCTTGGTCAGTCCCTCCAGAATGTGAGCACGAGCCTTGGCCTTCCTGAGATCATAGTCGGTGCGGCGTCTTACCACCTCGCGCCGAAAGTCGACGAAGCATTCGAGCATCTGCTTCAGATTCAAAACACGCGGTTGGCCATTGACGATTGCCAGATTGATGACGCCAAAGGAAGACTGCATGGGAGTGAGTTTATAGAGCTTATTGAGCACCACCTGCGGCACGGCATCTCGCTTCAGTTCGACGACAATGCGCATTCCCGTGCGGTCTGACTCGTCGCGAAGATCAGACACTCCATCGATCTTCTTTTCGTTAATCAGTTCAGCGATGCGTTCGATCAGACGGGCCTTGTTGACCTGAAAAGGAATCTCCGTAATGATGATTGCATCCCGCTCCTGTGGCCCGCGGCCAATCCGATCGATCCCGGCCCGAGCCCGGAGTTGCAAAACACCACGGCCATCACGGTAAGATTTCTTGATCTCGTCGCGCCCATAAATAAAGCCCCCGGTGGGGAAATCCGGTCCTGTCACAATCTTGAGTAGTTGCTCAATGTCGATCTCTGGATCGTGCAGTACCGCCAGGGTAGCCTCTACGATTTCCGTCAAATTGTGAGGCGGGATCTTCGTAGCCATGCCGACTGCAATACCATCGGAACCATTGATCAGCAGATTCGGAATCCGCGTCGGCAATACCTTGGGCTCACTTAACGACTCGTCGTAGTTGGGCTGAAAGTCAACCGTCTCTTTTTCAATGTCGGCCAGTACTTCATTGGCCAAGCGCGCCATGCGTATTTCTGTGTAACGCATTGCCGCTGCTGCGTCACCGTCGACCGAGCCAAAGTTCCCCTGCCCGTCAATCAAGGGATAGCGCATTGAGAAGTCCTGGGCGAGCCGCACGATTGTGTCGTAAACGGGCATGTCTCCGTGAGGGTGATACTTACCAATTACATCGCCGACGATGCGCGCGCTCTTCTTGTAGGCTTTGTTATAGGTGTTGCCGAGCTCATTCATTGCCCAAAGCACGCGTCTGTGAACAGGCTTGAGCCCGTCGCGCACATCCGGCAGCGCACGACCAATGATCACCGACATTGCGTAATCGAGATAAGACCGGCGCATCTCATCTTCGATATTTATGTGATTGCGTTCAGAAGTTGTTTCCATCCAATAGACCTTTCCGCTACAATCCGCCCGTCGCAGACTCGGTTACCGGGGCTGCAGTTCACGCAGACAAATAGAACCCGACTGCAAGGGAAGCCGTTTTTTGGGTTGCCGTCGTTTGCGAATCAAGGATTTTATAGTCGTTCCGGACCTGACATTTTGGCCGGCAAAAAGTACGCTCTAATTGTAGCCTGAGAGAAGGCTTTTGACAATCCTGCCGGGGGAGACAAACCCTTGTAAAATCAATATGTTGGGGCAGGGGGACTGAGATGAAACTGAGGGCACTCCGCAGCTGCTATTTTAGCCTTCGAGAGTGAGCGGTTTTTGGCAGTGAAAATGAACGACCAGAGGACTTGGAAGCGTATCCGCGAACGGCTGGAGCTGAAGCTGCCAGTCCGCGTGCACTGTCGTGAGACCCCGGATTTCGAATGGATCGAAATAACTCGTCTAATAAACGTGACTCCCTTTGGCGCCGGTTTCACACTGAAGCGTCCTACTGAAAAAGGCCGGTTGCTTCATATGACTATCCCTATGCCGCGACAGTTGCGTGTATTTGATCACGTCGAAGATCAATATCGAGTATGGGCCCTTGTCAGGTATATTCGCCTTATAGGACAACCGGGTGACAAGGGAACGCTTTTCGAAGTCGGCGTTGCTTTTGTCGGTAAGCATCCACCACAAAGCTACGAAGAGGATCCCTCGCAACGATATGAGATTGCCGGTTCGGGAGCTGACCTTAAGATTACTGAGGATTCCGACAAGCTTGTGGAGCCGGTGCGACCGTCTGATAAGCGGGCCCACACGCGGCACAATATTCCTGTGGATATGTTTCTGGAGCTGATAAACGAAAAAGGGGAGGCGGCTTCCAACGAAAGCACGGTAAGCGAGAACATCAGCCGCAGAGGCGCGACTGTTTTCACCTCGCTGGACATCTCCGTGGGTCGCTTTATCAGGCTGACCAGCCAACAATATAACCTGACGGTGCATGGAGCTGTACGGGCACGAAGTAAAGGCGCTGACGGTATCCCGAGAATTCATTTGGAGTTTATTGATCGAGAATGGCCCTTGTAGGTTAGTGAAGTGATGAAGGCTCTGAACTCTATTGTTTTCCCTCGTGAAGTGTTGCTCATTGAGATCGATCGTCATTGTTCGTTTGGGGATTGCAATGGACGTACGCTGATTGGCCTGACCAGAAATGAGGCCGCTAATTATCGAGGCTTCGAATGCGTGCGTTGTCAGCGGTGGAATGACGACGTCTTGAGTAGGCAGGATATTGTCGACTGGTGGCCCGGCAATCAGATCTGATAGTAATGATTCGGTTTTAAGTTCTTCCCGGCGCAATAGACACCGTTGAGCGAAACCAGAACATTAGGGCGCCAGGACGCCGCCGGACATCCCCAGATTGGGCCGCAAGTTGTGCCACAGTGGGGGATAAATGCGATGCGACCCGGCGTCGGCTTTCTCAGCCGCATATGCTGGAGATTACAGCATCGGGGAATGGAAAATATTCCCGCCAATGGCGGCCTGATCATCGCGTCTAACCACCAGACATACATTGATCCTTTCTGGCTTTCGCTGCCCATCAGGCGGCCGGTGCGCTACCTGGCCTGGAGTGAAGCGTTTCAGTGGCCGTTGGTCGGCAAATTGATGACCTTATTGGGGGCCTGGCCCCTCCAGATCGAAGGGAGCGACCCGGCGGCAATCCGCCGCACACTTCAGTGGCTGCGCAAGGGTGGAGCGGTTGTCATATTCCCTGAAGGTGGTAGATGCGGACCTAGCGGCGAGATTGGCCGCTTCAAGGGTGGCGCAATAAGATTGGCTTTAGAAGCCGACGTTCCAATCTTGCCCGTCACCATCCGCGGAGGCAACAGCGTATGGCCCCGAGGTTGGCGTTTTCCTCATCCGGCGAAGGTAGAGATCATCTACCATCCACTTCAACAAATCAGACAACATGTGGGAGAGGAGTCGCGTGCCTGCGCTCGGCGGGAGAGCGAGCGGTTGGCGCAATTGATTCGAGCACCACTCTGTGAGGAGGAACAAGGCGGCGCGTAAAATGTCAGGCTACCTCTGGAGCACACGCCTCATGGAATCATGGACCAATCCATTACTTACCAGAACCCTTGGCGTATAGATACTGAGTGGCCCACCGCTGAAATCACTAACCCGCCCACCAGCTTCCTCCACGATTAAGACGCCAGCGGCGATGTCCCACGGATTCAATCCATCTTCCCAGAACCCATCGAATCGCCCACAGGCAACATAGGCCAGATCCAGGGCCGCCGAGCCGTCGCGGCGTACGGCCTGCGCTTGTAGCGTGAAGTTGGTAAAGTGCAGGGCAAAGTCAGGCCGTTCCCGCACGTCATAGGGAAAACCAGTGCAGACCATTGCACGATTCAAATCCTCCACTTGTGACACGCGAATGCGGCGCTCGTTTAACGCTGCGCCCTGGTCGCGTTCAGCTGTAAACATCTCATCGCGCAATGGATCGTAGATTACACCTATCTCCATAGTGCCGGCTCGCTCAACGCCGATTGAAACGCAGAAGCACGGATAACCGTGCGCGTAGTTTGTCGTCCCGTCCAGTGGGTCGATGATCCACTTCCACTCGCTGGCGGAGGCTCCCGCCACTACAGCTTCACCGGATTCTTCAGCCAGGATTGAATGGCGTGGATAGTGAGACCTGATTCTTTCAATGATGAGCTTCTCGGCAGCGAGGTCACCTTCCGTTACAAGGTCGATCTCACCTTTATTAGTGATTTGCACAAGTCGTCCCATCCGTTCGGTGAGCAAACGACCTGCCTCGCGCGCAGTTTGGATTGCGAAGTTAAGCAAAAGAATAGATTTCCTTCAGTTCTTTTCTGGTCCTCTCAGAATATATGAAAGCATCAACACTAACCACGTCTGGAAAACTCGCGCGCGGCAATCTTCAAAACCTCCTGGACCTGGCGGTCCCAATACTCCCAGGAATGATCACCGGGAAGTTCGCGATACTCATGACGCACCCGCCTCTTGAGCATGAGCTCGCTCAACTCGCGATTCGATCCGAAGATTTCCGGCACATCTTCAGTGCCACAATCGAAATAGAAATATGGCAACGAGGCGATTCGAACGGCCGGCATCTCTTCGATCAACGCAAAAAGGTCGTTTGCCTTGCGCGCCGGACTGTCCAGCGGTCCGAAGGTCCGCAGAATTGATTCCCCCGCAGGACCCAGCCTCGCTGCATCTCGCCTGATGACACCTAAAGCACCACTCATCGAGGCAACAAAGACGAACCGATCCGGATACTTCACACCAAACTTGAGTGCTCCGTAACCGCCCATCGATAAACCCGCAACGCCTCTGCCATATCTCGCTTGAATCGTCCGAAATCGGCGCGTCACGTCGGCCATCAACTCCTCTAGGATGTAACTTTCATACTTGTCCGTCGGCACTGCTACGCTGTCGGTGTACCAACCGTCATTGCCCTCAGGCATCACGATTATCATTCGATAACGAGCAGCGTAGTCCGCAACATTTGTACGTGTCAGCCAGTCGGCGTAGTGACCCGACAGCCCGTGCAGCAGGTAAAGCACCGGATAACGTGAGGTGCGTGAACTGTAGTAATCAGCAGGAAGAATGACGTTGTAAGGCGCCTTGGCAACCAGGAGCCGACTCTGAAAGGGAATTGTTTGGATACGACCACGAGGAGTTTGGGGTACCTGGGCCAGAGCCTGGGTTGTGAGCAGCAACGCGAGCAGGGCCTGACGCAGACCGAGCTTGGTCATTAAGTTTGATCCTCTAACATGGGGATGTTCAGCCCTTTTTGGCGTGCCGTCTCTTCGGCCAACCTATATCCCGCGTCAACATGACGAGCAATTCCGATACCAGGATCGTTAGTGAGCACACGGTTAAGGCGTCGAGCCGCAGCGTCAGTGCCGTCGGCAACTGACACCTGGCCCGCGTGTAGCGAATAGCCAATTCCTACCCCACCCCCGTGATGGAAGGAGACCCAACTCGCACCACTGGCCGTATTAAGAAGTGCATTGAGGATGGGCCAGTCGGCGACCGCATCAGAACCATCTCGCATGCCTTCAGTTTCCCGAAATGGCGATGCTACTGAACCGGTGTCAAGATGATCACGACCGATCGCGACAGGAGCTTGCAACTCTCCCCGTCGCACTAGTTCATTGATCGCCTCGCCCATCTCAGCACGCTTGCCGTAACCAAGCCAACAGATCCGCGCGGGGAGGCCCTGGAATTGAACGCGATCGCGGGCGAGACGGAGCCAGCGATTGAGTGTGTGATCCTCTGGGAAAAGCTCGAGTGCCAGATCGTCCGTTTTACGAATATCCTCACTGTCCCCGGAAAGAGCAACCCAACGGAATGGCCCTTTACCTTCGCAGAAGAGCGGACGAATGTATTCGGGCACAAAGCCTGGAATCTCAAATGCGTCGCCACAACCCGCATCAAACGCCTGCTTGCGAATGTTATTGCCATAATCGAACGCAACGGCTCCCGCCCGCTTCAATGCCAACATCGCTTCGACATGTTGCACCATCGACTGCCGGGCGCGATCGACATAATCCTTAGGATCGCGTTGTCGCAACTCGGCAGCTTCTTCGAGAGACAACCCCGCAGGGACGTAACCGTTCAATGGATCGTGTGCGCTGGTTTGATCAGTAAGCGCGTCTACTCTGACGCCACGACGCACAATCTCTGGAAGCACTTCAGCGCAATTGCCGACCAGGCCGACAGAGACAGCACGACGCTGTTCGCAAGCCTCGGCACAAATTGCCAAAGCCTCATTGAGGTCGTGGATCATCAGGTCGCAATAACCCGTGCGCACTCGTCTCTCAATACGTGCGGGATCTACCTCGACTCCCAGGAAGACAGCACCATTGAGCGTGGCGGCCAGCGGTTGTGCGCCACCCATTCCCCCAAGCCCGCCCGAGACTAGAAGTTTGCCTGACAGATCTCCCCCAAAGTGCTTCTCGGCCATGGCGGCAAAAGTCTCAAAAGTTCCCTGCACGATCCCCTGTGTGCCTATGTAAATCCAACTACCAGCCGTCATCTGGCCATACATCATAAGACCCTTCCGCTCGAGCTCGTGGAAGTGATCCCACGTGGCCCAGGCGCCGACCAGGTTCGAGTTGGCAATCAAAACGCGCGGTGCATACTCATGCGTGCGAAAGACAGCCACCGGCTTGCCTGACTGCACCAGGAGCGTTTCGTCGTTCTCCAGCGCTGTCAGCTCACGCACAATCGCCGCGAACGACTCCCAGTTACGGGCGGCCTTGCCTGCTCCGCCATAGACGATTAGTTCCTCCGGGCGTTCGGCGACTTCGCTGTCGAGGTTGTTCATCAGACAACGCAGTGCAGCTTCCTGATGCCAACTCTTGCAAGTGAGCTTAGCTCCCCGCGGGGCCTTGATCATGTTTGAAGACATGCTTATCTTCTGTCACTGCCGCCAAACAAACGGGAAATCCAGCCACTGCTCTCCCGTTTGAGCAATTGCTCAAACTCTCCGGAATCGAGCCAGATGCCGCCACATTTATCGCAGGTGTCGATTTCGACTTGCTCAAATGTGCTGGCTTGCAGATTTCCGGTACAGCGAGGACAACGCATCGTTGAGATGCCGGCCGCCTTTGCCTCCGCTGCCACTTTGATCTTCTCCCGTAATTTTTCGATCGCCTCTTGATTCTTGCGGTGAAAATACTCTTCCTCCAATCCCTTTCGCCGCTCATCAAAAATATCTGACATCGTTTTACCTCCCAGGTTGATCGAATTCATCTCCGCGAATGGCTTGCACAAGCTTCTCAATGTCAGCCGACATTGAACGGTCTTTCGTCAGTCGCGGCACAATGGACCGCACAATTTCATATGCCTGTTTAACTCCGCGCCCGGGCTGGAGCGGGGCACGGTAAGCGATGCCTTCGGCCGCAGTAATCAGCTCGATCGCCGTTACCTGCTCGGCAAGTTCAACCAGGGCCCGAAGCTTTGTAGCCGCCGTCATGCCCATTGAAACGTGGTCTTCCTTGCCGCCATCCGTAGGAACGTTGTCAATGCTTGCGGGGTGGGCGAGGATTCTGGCTTCGCTCAGCAGCGCTACAGCCGAGACCTGCATCATCATGTATCCAGAGGCGATGCCGGGTGTGCTCGTCAGAAAAGGCGGCAGGTCTTCATTCGAATCAGGATTAACCAGACGATCGATACGTCGCTCCGAGATGCTCATCAAATCGGTGAGCGCGATGGATGCATAATCAAAAGCAAGCGCGAGCGGTGCTCCATGGAAATTGCCGCCGGAGAGCACCTCTCCCGTATCAGCAAAGACCAGTGGATTATCGGTAGCGCTTCCGCTCTCAACTTCCACGACCTCACGCGCGTGGCGCAGCGCACCCCGGACCGCTCCATGCACTTGGGGCATGCAACGCAAGCTATAAGCGTCCTGCACTCGCGGATCGTTGCTGATATGAGACTTCCGGATCTCGCTGTTCAGGAGCAACTCCCGCAGATGTCCAGCAACTTCAAGCTGGCCACGATGCGGGCGAGCCTGTTGAATCCTCTCGTCAAAGGCGACAGGGGTTCCACGCACCGCTTCGAGAGTCATTGCCCCGGCTACGTCGGCCAATCGCGCCACTCGCTCCGCGCGGTAAAGCGCAAGCGCGCCCACCGCGGCCATCGCCTGGGTCCCGTTTAGTAGAGCCAGTCCCTCCTTGACTTCGAGCCTCAGCGGCTCGAGCCCTGCGCGTCGCAACGCCTCCGCTCCCGGTAAGCGTTGTTCCTGATATATCGCCTCACCTTCGCCAATGACCGTCAATGCAAGATGAGCAAGCGGTGCAAGATCTCCACTCGCTCCTACTGAGCCCTTTTCCGGAATGATTGGCGTAACGCCGCGTTCGAGCATGGAGATCAACAAATCAATGAGATCGGGTCGCGCGCCGCTGTATCCGCAGGCGAGCACATTTGCTCGCAAAAGCAGCATTGCGCGGACTTCAGCCTCAGCCAGCGGCGTTCCCAGCCCGCAAGCATGACTACGCACCAGATTCAGTTGTAATTCGTGTAGCTGCGACGACTCGATGTGAACGTCCGAGAGCTTGCCAAACCCGGTGTTCACCCCATAGACCGTCTTGCCTGACGCAACGATTCCCTCCACGACACGGCGCGATCGCTCGACGCGTGCTCGTGCCTCGTTCGACAGAGCCAGTTGCTTGCGGTGAACTGCTACGTCGTTAACCTGTTCCAAAGTTAACTTTTCGCCACTGAGTTTGATCATTTAAGAAAATGAAGCTCGAGAGAATGGTAACTGTAAATCGTCAGACGTGCGAATACATGAAAAGATACAATCCACCTCATCAGGCAAGCTCGCCCTCTGCCGTAGTTCGTTGTCTAACTAAACTCTCGAACGCCCCCGCGGACTAGCGCCGGCTAAAGGTTTCTCGCGTTGACCGGCGGTCGGGCGCCTCAGAAATATCAATGCCTCGCAAATCCCTGTCCGGAGTTTCTGAAATCTCAATCTTGCGCAGCTCTCCCGTGCCGGTGCCGCTGCGCACACGCTGGCGGGCACGCTTTGTTCGGAGCGTGGTTCGACGTGCACCTGTCGTAGCCGCGCGGGTCCAGCGGGTCATCCGCCTCAGCGGCCTCAGCGCAAACTCATGCTGCGGCAAGACTTCGCCGGTGGCCTCGCGTAAGCGCACCGTGCCTATTGCAAACACGGCGATGGCGGCATTGAACAGTACTCCGATTGCAAACACGATCCAGCCGGGAACGATGCCGACCGTTGCGCGATCCATGAACGCATCGAAATCTCTGGCCGGCAGTGGATGCAGATACACTTTAAGGTTCCAGCTCAAGGCAAGCAGGGCAAAAATCCAAAGATAGTTTCTACGCAATCTCCTGCCCACTGCCTCCCACTCAGTAATCGTAAAGTGCGGCGTCAACAGGTCTGCGGCCAGGTGTTCGGCCCACGCCTCGTCCGGCGGCACACCCTCAGGCGCAAGCAATTGGGCAAAGTATCCGGTTTCGATCACTCTTACGCGGCTGGACCATATTTCGTAATAGCGATATCGCCGCGCCTCCATGAGCAGAAATATGGCAACCAGAATGGAATTAATGGGAATGACGAAATGCGGATTACTGGGTGAACTGAACACAAACGAGAGCGTGGCGCCGGCAGTAAGCACGGCCCAGTTGGTGGTAGTGTCGAGTCGATTACGCCAGGTATTGGATCGCTGCACCTCACCGCGATAGAAATGGATCATTGCCGCATTGAACTCTGCTGGCGACATCCGGCGCATTTGACCAATTGGACTCTGAGTCGTTTTTTCAGGAGCAGCTTGTGTTTCAGCGGCAGATGGAGAACGCAGTCGCCCGGTTACTCGTTCTGCCAGCAGTGGGCCACTTCCTCTCTGATGTCCTTCGATGGTCATTAACTGGATCCGCCAGGGAGCGCCGGCAAGGAGTGCGGGGAGCATCCGGACTCTGGCCAACAGAATGATAGCACGCGCTTGGGTCTCGCCCGTAACTAAAGTTCCAAGAAGGGTAGCCTTGACACCATTTCTCCGAGCCTCCTATAGTTTGGGTTTCGGCTGTTTGCCTGTAAGCTCACTATCATGCTCGCCAACACGGAAATCGATGTCGATGCGCACTGGATGCATCAGGCACTTCTCGCGGCGCTGGAAGCAGAGGCGCGGCATGAGGTTCCTGTGGGTACGTGCATTGTCAGTGAGGGAAGCATGGTTGCACTTGCAGGAAACAGAACGCGAACGGATGGTGATCCGACTGCGCATGCAGAGCTCGTTGCTTTGAGGGAAGCGGCTGAAAAAGTTGGCAACTATCGCCTAACCGAAGCGGTTGTGTATTCCACAATTGAGCCGTGCATTATGTGTGCGGGTGCATTGATTCAGGCGCGAGTTAAGAGGCTGGTATATGGTGCTCGCGATGAACGGGCCGGAGCTGTGGAGTCAAGATTTCGAGTCTGTGATACCGACTTTTTGAATCATCGAATCGGGATAACGTCCGGCGTGCTGGAAAAGGAATGCCGTGAGATCATGCAGCAGTTTTTCCGCACCCGGCGAGAAGAGAATAAGGATGAAGGATGAAGGCGGAAGGCTGAAGGCGCAACCAGGTTTCGGCTTGATCCTGCACCCTTGCGTCTTCATCCTTCATCCTTCATCCTTGCTTCTGGAGAGGTCGCATAGTGGATTAGTGCACCGGTCTCGAAAACCGGAGTGGGTTAACGCCCACCGTGGGTTCGAATCCCACCCTCTCCGCCAGTAAAAATTGAGTCGGAAGCGGAATGGTCAAGCGGGATTGGTGAGAGGGCCAAGCCAAGAAAAATTTTCCATTTATCATTTGACATTTTCGATTCGTCATTGATAGGCCATCAGCGTTGGGAATTGAAGATGCCAACTTAGAGCGACATAGCGAATACCAAATCGCAAATCGAAAATGTCAAATGATAGATTATGATAGATGGCAAATGTTCTTTGGCCTTTTCATCAGCCTTAATCCTTCCAGGGAGAGGTGCAGGAGTGGCTGAACTGGCAGCACTGGAAATGCTGTGTACGGGGAACCGTACCGTGGGTTCGAATCCCACCCTCTCCGCCAGCAACATTGCCGATTGCCGATTGTCAATAATTTATGGATGACAACAAACTAGCATTGGAGGAATCGCGACGCGCTGCACAGCATGAAGCCGTAAAGGCGCACGTCGAGGGCGAAGTGAATGCTGAAATCGCCGACCGAGCAAGTCAGACTACTCTTCCAGGAGAGTCGGCGAGAATTGGCCAGGTTGCTGACCAGTTTCGAGCGAAGGCGGTTGATGAGGTGGTCGAAACTGAGCGGGAAGTGACGCGGTCCCGCGGGCTAGCGCGAGTCTCTCAAATTGTCGATTACGTTTTTTATGTAATCTATGCCCTACTCGGAATGAGGTTTCTGTTGGCACTACTGGCAGCTCGCAGCAGTGCTGGCTTCGTGAGGTTCATTGTTTCCGCGACAAATCCGTTTTATGCTCCCTTTCGGGGAATTGTCGCGAGTCCCAGCGCGGAAGGCGGCCACACATTGTTGTTGCCCATCGTGGTTGCGTTGGTGGCGTATGTGTTGCTCCATCTCGGCATCATTGGGTTGCTTCGTTTGCTGGCGCATCGTAAGACCTCCATTTAGGAGCAGTGAAAGACTCTTATCAGATCCCGGGCTCCGCACAACGTTGGCCTTGTGAACCCCGCCAGGCCGGGAACGGAGCAACGGTAGCAACAGCCGCGTGTGTTGCGGGCAAGTCCGGGGTCTGGCCAATAACTGATGAACAATTGCGGATTGCGAATTTCGGATTGCGGATTGCGAATTGAGATTGCCCAGTCAGTCGAAAACTCGCAATCCGAAATTCGCAATCC
>DATEUF010000201.1:0-3159 GCA_035283325.1 Pyrinomonadaceae bacterium
CGCAACAAAAGATTTGACCCCTTTCTATGTTGAATATCCCGATGTGTTGCGGACATCGACACTTGAAATCCTACGAGAAATCAAGGAGCGAAATGGGTGGCGCCCTGGGGATACGGTTCGGATCGTGTTTCACGTCTACAAACCACTTCGGAATATCGAGGTAGCTGATATTGCGGCGGAATGCGTAAAGACCCTAAATGGCCAGCAAAACATAGAGTTCGCATTCTTGACCGTATCCCACGAACACCCGTTTGTCGTCTTGGACACATCACAGAAGGGTATTTCGGGTGGGCGTAGGTCTGGGCCTCTCAAGGGAGTGTACGTTCCCGAACGCGGAACTCTCGTCCAACTTGGACGCTACACCCGACTACTATGCACTAATGGGCCTTACCTCGTTAAGCGGGAGAATTCTCCGCTGCCAGAACCGTTGCTAGTTCACCTGCATCCGCAGTCAACTTTTCGAGACCTGTTATATCTGACTGAACAGGTGCTGAAGTTTACCTCATTGTCATGGCGGTCCACGCTTCCAGCTCGGAAGCCTGTGACCATTTATTACTCCGAGTTGATCGCGGAACTTCTCGCCCGGTTGCGGCATGTCCCAGACTGGTCGCCGGCCATGCTCAATGTCAAATTGCGTGCGAGTAGGTGGTTTCTATGACCAACGCACTAGCAATAAGCTTCGCCCGGCAGTTGGAAGAACTGTCAAATTACATCAGCACGAACTGGGCCTGGCCTTCGCCGGAGTTCGGTTTTGCGCTGCATGTGTTCCGGTCCGCCAACGATGAGGTGCCATTTAGCGCCGGAAATATGTCGCTGACGAGCGCGGACATGAAGCGGATGGATCAGGCACCTGTCTTGGCCTCTGTTGGCTATGCTCTCTCCTTCGGCGAAGGCTTACACGACGAGGACTTGTTGGCGACTTGGGCGGAAGGATTGACGCGGTTGTCGAATCGAAAGCCGTTTCCCTCTGATCGGGCCTCTTTCTTCTACCGACCTGTAGAGCTACTTGGTGTATCGCTTGGAGCTACTAACTGTCATAAGGCACGTGCAACAGATATAAATTGGTTACATGACGTGCTGACTCAAGGAGAGCAGAAGCTCGCTGGTAGCGAATTATGGGCTTTCTTCCTTAGCGCTTGCGCATCACATGTGGTTTCCCGCCCTTGGCAGCCAAGGCGTATTCCGCAACTGGATGAGATGGCTGTGGAAGAACTTGCACTGCTTAAGTGGATATGCGTTGCTTACGAATCTCTTGCTGAGTCACTCGGAGTGGCTAAACGTGAGAGCGAGGTGGAGAAAGCTCTGCTCGAGCGCTGCGCGATCATGTTGCTCTCTGCACAGGACCCTTCCCGTGCCGCCGTGCTTCACTTTTCGTTAAGACGAACGGTGCTCCGAATTATCGAGTCAACTCATGAACGCAACTGGCAAATCGGCAGGGATTCCAAGGATGCACTGGATCTTATCACCGTTATCTGTACTCGCTTCCACATTTTTGCTAGGCAGCTTCAGTCTCGACATAGCAACAGATCGACCGTTGAAGTCAAAAACGAATACGACGTCCAAAATCTGATGCATGCCCTTTTAAGGCTGCATTTTGATGATATAAGACCTGAGGAATGGACTCCGAGCTATGCCGGCAATGCCTCACGGACAGACTTCCTTCTCAAACAAGAAAAGACCGTGATAGAAACAAAGATGACGAGAAAGAACCTTGACCAGAAGGGAGTCGCCAATGAACTCATTATCGATAAAGAAAGGTACAAGACCCACCCAGATTGCAAGACGCTGATTTGTTTCGTGTATGATCCGGAGGGCCGATGTCAAAACCCTGTTGCGTTGGAGAGCGATCTGTCTTCAGTAGATGGTGACCTTCGAGTTGTGGTGGTAGTTGCACCGAAAGGAACGTAGCTAAAGGGGAAGGCCTTGCCTCTTTGGGAAATCGCCAATAGAATATCTGATCGTTAGGAGATGTTATGGCAAAAAAGATGGATAGGATTTTTGAGGAAATCAAAAGTCTCTCTGAAAAGGAACAGAAGGAGTTTCTCGCTCTTTTACCGAAGGTCCTCAATCTAAGCCCCGAGGACCTACTGTGGGCGCGGCTCGCTGAGTCGGCCTTTAGCTTCTGGGATAACCCAGAGGATGCAATCTACGATGAGCTTTAACCGCGGCGATGTCGTGCTAGTTCCTTTTCCTTTCACAGATCTAACAACCCATAAACAGCGCCCCGGCCTCGTCATTAGCTCGAAGCAGTTTAACTCGTCTTCGGCTGACGCTATTCTCGTCGGGATCACTTCGCAGATTCCTAGAGATCTGGCCCAAAGCGATTACCGCCTGACCGCCGACGAACAACAAAAGGCTGGTTTGCCGAGACCGTCTATGGTCAAATCAGCAAAAGTAGTGACGTTAAATCAAACGCTTATCCGGAGAATGCTCGGACGGCTCCCTGCGGAAACAGTCAATCAGATTGTGAGTAAACTTGACGCAATAATAAAGTAGGCAAGATGTCGCAAAAAGCTGGGAAGAGGGGAAAGAGGGACAGGCTGGTTTCTTGGCATCCAGAGGCCGGCAAACTAGCTTGTCCCCTTTTAATTCGCTGGCTGATTTTCAACGTTGACCGCGGTTTTGGAGGAAACTGTATGGCGCCATTTTTCCGCCGATACAACGAAAGGTGGACCGGTCCAATTCGATGGGCAGCGGTTCTGTTTGTGTTCTTGGTGACGGGCAGCATGCCAGCGCTTGCTGGGATGGCAGATCCGGTAGTGGTTAGAGGACCCCAACGGCTGCTCGTGGTCGCGGTTCGGTTCCCTGACACGCCCCCACCTTCTCCCTCTCTCAGATCAAAGAAAAGGTGGGAAATGTGAACCGATACATCCGTGCCGCCTCCTACGGCAAGGCCTGGCTCGAACCAAAAATTGCCGGCTGGTATGAGATGAGCGCCCCGCTCAGTATGTATCAGGTAAGCCCGTTCAACTACAAGGTGGACAAAGCACGGGTGCGGCGGCTCTTAGCCGATGCCTTGGCGGCAACGCAGAGGGATACGGCTATCGACAACTATCATGTTGTGTGGATCGTCGTGGGGGCGCGCACCAGACCCGGGGAAGGTTACGGAATGATCGCTTATTGCGCCAATCCGGGGATGCTTTCCGGCGTGATGGGTCG
>DATEUF010000202.1:0-2815 GCA_035283325.1 Pyrinomonadaceae bacterium
TGTGCGGGGGCTGTCGGGTAACTGGCAGTCCTACCGCGATGGCAGCTCCCATCGACAGGTACATGATCTCTTTCAACCAACAACTGAGTCTATTATGATCGATCCAAAAGTGATTTCCCGAGTTCGAAATGGTGTTTGCGCTGTAGGCTACTTGACCATTCCACTTGAGGAATACAAACGCAACGTTCAGTCACCCTTATTTCAAGTTGTCGGCACAGGTTTCCTTGTGCGAGAGACGACCGTAATCACTAATCGCCACGTAATCCAAGGTCTGTTTGAGAGTCAAGCAAACCTCGGTTTTCCTTCCTCCCAGTTCTTCCTTTTGTTCGTCGCCCCCCAAGAAGGTTCCCAGCCACAAATAACAA
The DNA here is from genome assembly GCA_035283325.1 of Pyrinomonadaceae bacterium. Lineage (GTDB taxonomy): Bacteria > Acidobacteriota > Blastocatellia > Pyrinomonadales > Pyrinomonadaceae > PSRF01. The sequence continues at coordinate 366 of DATEUF010000202.1, forward strand.
AAAGAATGGTCCGCCGCTTCGGCGCTCTTGCCAATGAAGATCTAGATGTTGGCTTCTTGGAGTTCAAAGTTGTCACCGAATCTCACTTCCGCGATATCTCATCTCTCGACATCGCATCTTCCCTTGATCTTCATGTCTCGGAAGAGATAGCTGTCTATGGCTATCCCTACGGAACTGCAATGCTCAAGAAGAACGCGAAAGTCTACCGCTGGGGACCTGTGATTCAACGCGGATTCATTTCGGCAATTTCTCCATTCGACACGGCCACAGAACCAGATGAAATACTCCTTGACGTAAGGACTGCGGGCGGGATGAGCGGAGCTCCGATCTTCAGGCCCTCTAATGGCGAAGTCATAGGGATTCACCATTCGGGTTGGGAAGCAACAACAGCCTTAGGATTGCCACTTACCCACCAACGCGTTGACAGTTGGCTAGAATTGTATGACAGGGAGCGAAATGCTACGGACGAAAATACAGAAAGTGATCAAACAACCCTCTTAAATTCCGAGCTGCCTAACATCGGCTCCACTTGACCGCCTTCGGCGCGGGTACGCGAGCGATATTTGCAAAGTTTCGTGCTATTATGTTTGGAGTTCTGCAATCACGGCAGCAGGTGAGCCAAACCGTTGAGCCGCATGTCACTAACAGTAGATCGTTGTTCTTCAGGAGCCAATGAGAACAGCAAAAACAGTTGGACGATATTTCCTTAGAGTACTCTTTTCTGCACCGTTCATAGGCGCAAGCATTCTAGACGCTTTGCTTCTCGTCCTATTTGCACTTGGAATAAACATAAACCTGCCCGCTTGGGCCTATGCTGCCTTCTTGGGTCTTGGTTTTCTTGTGGAGAACATCCGTATATTTATCGAACTGCAAAACAGCCAAGTTGAAGGTGATATTGTTTTGGGCGTCTATCATCAGAATCACACAGAGTGGGGAGATGCCATTACAATAAACCAACTCCCATCTAATCCTGATTTTCAACCAAGTTTCGGCCTTGTACTCTCAGCTGCTAAACCAGGTATTCTCGTCAAAGGGGTTTTCGTAAGGATGTCTTTTTTTTGGAGAGGAGATGTACCAGCCAAAGTAATAACAATTATTCCTCCAACAAATGATGGTCGCTGGAAAGTGGTCAATAACCACATTACAAATCAAAAGCCAGCAACATTCAGCTTTAATGGTAATCAAGAGGTTGTTACTTACGCCCAACCATTAGTTGTTCCAAATCTTGCTTTTCATGTTCTTGAACACTTGAAAGGATATATTCTCATTGAATATGAAGTCACGAGCCTTGAGCCGCCAAAATCCAAAACGGGTGAGGTGGTAATCAATCTATCACTTAACTGAGAAGCGGCTAATAAAGCGTGGTGTGTCCTGAAAATCATTGTCTGCGCTGCTGCGCTTAGACCGGTGCAAGTCCGGTCGTGACTTCGGCAAGCTCAGTCCAGGGACTTCGGCCTAAATTTCATGTCTCGAACCGCCGCCAGTTCTCCCCAAGCTATGAGCGTAGATCGATGTCCAGAGTGCAGCGCATTCGTCATCGGAGGACGCGCCGGATGCCAGGCTCTGTATGACGAAGTCAGCGCACGTGCCTACAGCCACCCCGGATATGCCGCCACTCACGCCTTAGCGTTCGATACCTATTGCATGCAACACCTGGAGCCGTATTGCCGGTCGGCCAAGTCCTACGCTGCCCATCTCACCCGTCTGTGTTGCGGGATGGAATACGCTGGTAATCCGAAGGTTTACGCAGCTATTCAGAAATGGTTGAATGGCAGCGTAGCGATCGAGAAACCAGAGGCGCTGAGCGATCGCGGGCAAATGACGGTTGTTGATGTGCACTTGGCATCCAATGCTGAAGAACATACAAAGCGCGTGCATGAGTGGGCTCAAAGTGTTTGGGGTGCCTACTCGGTGCAACATGATCTTGCGCGCACCTGGATTAAAGCTGCACTCGGCGTATAAACTATAGCACTGAAAAGATAAATTGACCTCCGCCCGTGGCCAGCTGGATGAAGCCGCCTTCAATTCGGCCAGGGAGATTGGGTGAGAGTTGACTCTTGAGCAAGCACTTCCCGTTGAAATAAAGCACTATAATTAAACCGGAGTCGACGTCAGCTCCACAAGAGGGAGCAGATTTCCGGAGGTTACGAAGAATCATGTGGGAACGGCTGCGGTTCTACGTCCCATTCGCATGGCGTTTCGTCGTGCTACGGCATCCAGATCCGCTTATCTACGGTATAGCGCTGACAGATCGCTGCAACCTCAGATGCCGCGGCTGTCAGGTCTCTAACGCCGATCGTCCCGATCTTACCTGGGAGCAGCTGGTCGACGCCATGCAGAACGCGTGGAGCCGCGGATTCCGTGAGTTGTATTTTAGCGGGGGGGAACCGATGCTGTGGCGCGACGGAGAGCATACGCTCGAGCATGCTATCCTGGAGGCGAAGCGGATT
>DATEUF010000203.1:0-20862 GCA_035283325.1 Pyrinomonadaceae bacterium
AAGCCGTACTGCCATTGCCGAGAGCCGCGCCCACCGGATTATTCAATTTAATGCTGAGGGTTTCGTTACCTTCTACATAGCCATCATCGATAAGCAGAACGGTAAAAGTATTGGTGGTCTGGCCGGCGGCAAACTGCAGTGTGCCGGAAGCGGTGACGTAATCGCAGTTATGGCGCGCCTGACCATTGACGACGTCGCAGGGCATGTAGACAGAGCTGTCCTGACTGGCAAAATCAACGGTAGCGGTGCCCGCCGTATTGCCACTGCGGTTAACCGTAATGGTGGCTGTGCCCGCCCCTTCCGAAATGCTGTAACTGGCGGCGCTAAATTGGACGGTGCCCGAAGCCTGGCCGCCCGTGACGGTAGCAGTGACGTTGAAGTTAGCGGCCCCCGGGCCAAAATTAGCTACGGCAATAAAGTAAGTTCCGGCTTGAAGCGTCGGACTGGTTGCAGCCGAAACGGTAATCGACTCATTGCCAGTGAAAGATTCGGAGGAGAAATCGGCGACAGGGAAACCGTCCTGATCAATGGTGACGCGCTGGGCGAAACGCACATGCAGGTCGACATCCTGGTTGCCCGTGAGGTCCACCTTTAGTTGGGTAGCGCCAACAGGAACCTCAATGGTGTATTGGGTTCCGCCCAGTATGCCAAACCCGGGCTCTGGCGCCGGCAGAGAACCTGCTTGCGGTACTGCTGAGGTCAAGGGGACGGTATCGCCGGGAGTGGGTGTTGGCGTCGGTGTGGGAGTGGGCGCCGGGCCGGGACTCCAATTAAGCGTGATATTCCCCTGCTTACTGAGGAATCCATCGACGGCAATCTGATAGACAGTGCCGCTCACGGCAGTGAACGTAAGGTCGCTGGTAAGATTAGCGCTGCTGACATCGTCGTTACTAGCAACCTCGGTTAGAGCATTCACACTGGCGCCCGTATAGACCGCCAACAAAGTATCGAAGCTGCTTTCGGCAGTTCTAAAATTCACGTTACCACTGTTGGGAGCTTGCCAACGATACCAGACTGAGACAGCACTCAGGTTGCCAGCGTGGTCGGGCTCACTTGTTTCTTTGGTAGCTCCGACATTGCTGCCTGTCACGTTGCCTGAACCACCGCTGATCAACTGCGCATTTGCGAAATTGTTATTCGAAGGCGTGGGTGTAGGTGTCGGAGTTGGTGTAGCTGTCGGTGTGGGCGTGGGAGTTGCTGTGGGTGTGGGAGTTGGCGTCGGCGTGGGAGATGGACTTGGCGTCGGCGTAGGAGTTGGCGTCGGCGTGGGTGTCGGTGTTGCAGTCGGGGTCGGCGTTGGAGTTGGCGTTGGCGTCGGCCCGGAGGGATCACTGATCTTAGCAACAAAAGCATTGAAGTCATTATCTCCGGGATATGAAAATGCCTGATTCATCGTGGGGAAATTCTGAGAAAACGTGCGGCCCGTAACATAAGCGCCGCCCGATCCGTCCACAGCGATACCCAATCCCTCGTCAGTTCTGAGGCCACCGAGATAAGTCGAATAAACGAGGGCATTGCCCCCAGCACTCAGTTTTATTACGAAGACGTTGAAGTCGTTATCACCCGGGTGTGTGAACAATTGATTTACGGTGGGAAAATTCAGCGAGAACGTTCTCCCAGTGACGTAAGCGTTGCCTGAGGCGTCTAAAGCAATGCCATAAGCCTCGTCAGTTCCCAGCCCACCAACGTAAGTTGAGTAGATGAGACCATTGCCTGTCGTATTTAACTTCGTTACGAAAGCATTCCAGTCGTTATCTCCGGGATGAGCAAACGCCGGATTCATAGTGGGGAAATTGAGAGAGAAGGTGCGCCCGGTGATGAAAGCGTTACCCGATCCGTTAACCGCGATGCCCAGGCCTTCATCGGTTTTCGTGCCGCCAAGATAGGTCGAATAGGCAAGGGCATTTCCGGCTGCGTTAACTTTAGTTACGAAGGCGTTGAAATCGTTATCACCAGGATGAAGAAAAGCAGGATTGAGCGTGGGAAAATCGAGCGAGAAGGTTCGACCTGTAATGTAGGCGTTGTTAGCCGTATCTACAGCAATACCACAGCCGCAGTCATCACCCAGGCCTCCCAAGTAGGTCGAGTATGCAAGTGCGCCAACGGTCGTAAACTTGGTTACGAATGCGTTGAACTGGTTGTCGCCGGGATGAGTGAATATTGGGTTTAAAGTTGGGAAGTTGAGAGAGAAGGTCCGACCCGTTATGTAGGCGTTGCCCGACGCGTCGAAGGCAATGCCGTAAGCCTCATCGGTTCCCAGACCGCCAAGATATGTTGAGTACACTAGGCCATTGCCGGCTGGATTTAGCTTCGTCACGAAGGCGTTGAAGTCGTTATCGCCAGGATGGGAGATTGCCGGGTTTAGGGTTGGGTAATTGAGGGAGAATGTCCTACCCGTAACGTAAGCGCTGCCGGACGAATCGACGGCGATCGCCAAACCTTCGTCGGTTCTTGTTCCCCCCAGATAGGTTGAGTAAAGCGCGGCGTTGCCGTCGGCGTTCAACTTGGTCACAAAGGCATTGAAGTCGTTATCGCCAGGATGGGGAAATGCGGGGCTCGAAGTGGGAAAGTCGAGTGAGAAGGTACGCCCTGTGACATATGCGTTACCGGAGGCGTCGACGGCGATTCCGAAAGCCTCATCGGTCCTAAGGCCACCAAGATAGGTTGAATAACTTAAGACGGGATCGATAATGAGGGGCTTTGTGGTGTCGTAGCGGCCCACGTTGATCCCCACTTGATACTTTCCGGTAAGCACGTAGCCGCCTGCCAAGGTTTGTCTGCCACCAGCTGCGTCCTGATATATTACCGGTCGATGCTGTCGTATCTTGCCTCCGGGCACGTGAAGAACGAGATCACCCTCTTTATCGATCTCTAGCTTGTCCGCGCCTTTGAAAGAAAGTTGGACCACGCTAGGTGTGACGCCCGGAGCGATTCGTAGGTCATACTCCAACTGACTCTGGTTGCCATAATAAACGAGGTCTATGCCAGGATAGATTCCTTTGGCCCAAACTCGCGCATAGGTGGGAATGTCGGTTCGCCACTGCTTTGCGTCGTTTCCGACAAAGTAATTAACTTTGCCCGGCAGCTCTCCATCCGCTTTTAAAAGCGGGCGACGGTTGGCTCCGATGAATTCCATCCTCACCATGTCTGATTGTGAATTGCGTTTCCTGTTGAAGCGTTCTTCTAACTGTTCTCGGTGTAAGCCAAGAGTCGCCCCGGTAGCGTCCACCAGTAATTTATAGCCTGGTCCGCGCGAAACAAACTTCGCCGATCCTGTTTCCTGACCGGAGTTTACTTCAAAGGCCATTTGCAGCTTACCGTAAGTTCCACTCAGCAATGCTTCAGTGGACTCGCCACTCAGAATACCGCTGCCTGGTACGGCTACCAGTGTGGGATCGATCCTTGTTACGAAAGCGTCCTGTGTACCGCCTAATGTACTCTGGAACGGCCTCAATGTCGGAAAATCGCTTGAACTCGTTGAGCCAGTTATGAAAACGCTATTCTCGCTGGTAGGCTTACAAGCCAACGACGCAACACCCATTCTGCCTAAGGCGATGCCCATGTCGGTTCCGCCGTCTTGACCAAGACCGCCGAGGTAGGTAGAGAAGAGCAGTGACGCACCCTGGGAATTCAACTTTGAGACAAAAACATCAACCCCGCCTCTATTCGTGGATCGCAAGGGAGAAAGCACGGGAAAATTGGTTGAATCAGTGACACCGACAACGTAAGCATTACCAAAACTATCTACCGCTACATCTCGGCCCTCATCGACGCCAGAGCCACCCAAAAAGGTAGAGTAATCAAGCCCAGCTCCGGTCGCATTCACCTTTGTCACAAATGCGTCGGTACCGCTAAGAGTGCTCTTGAGGACGTTAGGTGTAATCGGAAAGTTGGAGGAGGACGTTGAGCCAGCTATATAAGGCTTGCCGCTGAGCACGCTGAGGCGTTGTCCTCGGTCATCCTGGCTGCCACCCAAGTAGGTAGAATAAACAAGAGAATTCGTACCGACTTCAGAGGTGTTGAACTTTGCGACCAGCGCGTCCAACCGGAATCCATTGCAACTGCCATCTGTCCCACAGGTACGATCAAACGCCCCTTCAGTAGTGGGAAGGTCGGTAGAGTCTGTGCTGCCTGTGATGTAAGTGAAGCCGGAATCCAAAGCTATACCTGCCCGAAAGCGCTCAGACCCCGTACCACCGAAATAAGTTGAATAATCAAGGCTATTGCCTGCAGGTGAGAATCTGGTAACAAAAAGGTCAAAGTCGCCACGAAATCTGGCAGTCAGAAACCCATTTACTATGGGAAAGTTGTTCGAATCAGTTATGCCTACCACGTGTGCTCGACGCATGTCGTCAACGGCGATACTGAAACCCTGTTCATATTCTGCTCCTCCAAGGTAGGTCGAATAGATGAGGCCGGAACCTGTGGGGTTTAGTTTCGTGACGAAAGCTTCGCCACCTGCTGGAGAATCTTTGACAGGGTTTAGCAAAGGGAAATTATTGGATCCGCTATAACCGGTCACGTAGGCGTAATTATCGGAGTCGATGGCGATGCCGTGGCCACTGTCGTCCCCTTCGCCGCCGAGGTAGGTTGAATAGACCAACGACCCCGAGGGGCTTAACTTTGTTACGAAAGCGTCGTGAAAGGAGGTGGAACTGCTGGCATTTTGAGTTTGAAAGGCGCCCGGCGAAGTGGGGAAGTCGGTAGAAAAGGTCAGTCCAGTTACATAAGCACTGCCAGATCCATCCACTGCGATGTCACGTCCGTCCTCAAGATCATAGCCACCCAAATACGTTGAATAATTTAGCGTGATCGGGTCGATTATCAGTGGCCGGGTATGATCGTAGGCGCCTACATCAAAACCTACCTCTCGATTGCCTTTGAGGAGATACCTGCCAGCAATCTCGTGCCATTGACCGTCATCGTTCTCCTGGTAAACATGAGGCCTTTTCTGACGCAACTCCCCGCCTTCTGTCTTTAGAACCAGATCGCCATTTCTATTGATGCGCAGCCGGCGTACTCCACTGAATGCCAACGTTATCGTGCGAGGGTCAGAACCGGGTTTGACAACGAAGTCATATTCCAACTGGCGTTGATTACCGTGATAAATCAAATCCACTCCGCGATACAACTCCTCATATTTGACCTTGGCATATGTAGCAATACCCGATCGCCATTTTGTGGAATCATTTCCGATAAAGTAGTTGAGTTTGCCAGGCAACTCATCAAACCCTGTTACCAGACGAGGTTCGTGAGCGCCAGCAATCTTCATCCGAACGGTGTTCACCTGAGGTGTGCGAGTAGTACTCCGGCGTTTGGCCGTCGCGACCATCATCACCGCCTCGTCAGCAGTCAAATAGAGACTAAAGCTGCTACCACGAGAGATGAACTTTACTTTTTGATCTGCCTGACCCCAATTCGGTTCAAAGCTCAAAGGAAGATTCCCGTAAGCTTTGTTGACCTTCGCCTTGATAGCTTCGTCAGGCTGACTCTCACTGAAACCAAGCGCTGCCCCTCTCTCTTTTGGGGCGCTCATTATATTGGCGGCGCTCGAAGGATCAGGTCCTTCTGGTTCATGAGTTTCAGACACGATCGCGAAGGGCGTAGAGGTGCTAAGAAATAGACCGGCAACTAGTAAAACCGGCAAGAATTTACTTATCCTCAAGCGTGTTGTGATGGATGGTCCTTGAAACATGGGGGGATCCTTGGAAGCTGATCACGTTTCGAGAAAGATTGAGTCATTCAAATCAATATGCAGGTGCTAGAAACCGCGTATATGGACAGATGACTCTACGGTTCAGGCGATTTGTCACATAGAAACTGGACCGAAGTAATTAGAAAAAAGTGAAATTCTCCTGAAATCGTTCCCTTCGAAGCAAACTGGACCCTGCCAGGGATGAAAAGACCTGTTTACCGTTTGAGCTTATCGAGGCTGAGCCCGCAAGCGGTTTGCTGAAACTCCGGCTGACGGTCTGCCAGAAGGGTTTCATACATCTACTTACTGCCTAGGGAACGGGAAAGCCGACTCTTTGCGAGGGGTTTTATGAGTCCGTATATAGGCGGACGCGAATTAAGGTTAGATTAACAACGGAAGTATACCACAACTCCTTGGAGAAACGAGCTATCCTTTAGAGTGAGTTCCGGTAACTTTTGTGAATCGCGATTTAGCCGGATTTGAAAAGGTTAAGCTGCCCACGTCTGTCATCGAAAACGGAACGGCCCTTAAGTGACTCATCGTTAATCATGCAGGTCGCGCTCGTAGGCAAGGGCGAGCACGGCGCCCAGCCGTTTCAGATCGATGTTCTGCTAGTCCAGAGCGTTTCACGCTCTCGATTCTAGCTAGTTTAGGAACTCCTGCGAGTAGTCACATCAGATCCTCTGGGAGCGCAGGCATCCCTGCCTGCTTAGTAACGCTAACAAAAAAAGGGAGGCAGGCAAGGATGCCTGCGCTCCCATTTTGGCTTCGATCATTGAGGCGTCTAGACTGCAACCTTCAGACTCTCGAGCGACTCCAAAGTGGGCGCGTAGGTCTCACACAAGAAAGCTTCTGCGCTGGCGTTATCAAGCGGCTTCGAGAAGAAATAGCCCTGCGCGTACTTGCATCCCAGGGCCCTCAATATCGCGAGCTGCTCAGTCGTTTCAACCCCTTCAGCCACGACATCCATTTCCAGGTTTTGCGCCAAACCGCAGATTGTGCGAACGATCTCAGCGTTTTCAGTGTTTTCCACCATTCGCGTGATAAACGACCGGTCGATCTTGAGCGTATTGATAGGGAAGCGGTGCAGGTACGAAAGGGATGAGTAGCCTGTGCCGAAATCATCCATCGAGAGCTGGACACCGAGATCCCGCAGATGCTTGAGCATCTTGATTGCGGTTTCAACATTCTCCATGACAGCGCTTTCTGTGATCTCCAGTTTAAGGCTTGTCGCCGGTAGTTTGGTCTCCTTCAGAATTGCCATGACCCTCTCAATCAGGTCCTGCTGAGAGAATTGTCTGACTGAGAGATTCACGCTCATGAAGATGGCCGGATCAGAGGGGAAGAGCATCTGCCACTTGTGCATCTGTTGGCACGCTTCTCTCAATACCCACTCACCGAGTTGCACAATCATTCCTGTATCTTCTGCAACCGGGATAAAGTCCATGGGCGAAATGAGACCGCGCTCCGGATGCGGCCAGCGAACCAATGCTTCAAAACCGCGAATTTTTCCCGTACCCAGACTCATGATTGGTTGATAGACAACCAGGAACTCCTGGCGCTCGAGAGCACGGCGCATATCTGTTTCCAGTTGCAGCAGCTTGATCGCCTGAGCATGCATGCCACTGTCGAATATTTCGTGCCGGGCCTTGCCCAGGGATTTTGCCTGGTACATGGCAGTATCAGCGTCGCGCAATATTTCTTCAGGACGCTCATACTCCTTCGAGCTGAGCGCAATGCCGATGCTCACTGTGGTGAACACTTCACGACCCGTCAAAGTAAAGGGCTGTGAAAGCTCCATTTGGACGCGCTCCGCGATCTGGGTTACGTCCATGCCGTTGCCAATGTCTTCCAGCAGTACCGTAAACTCGTCGCCGCCAAGCCGCGCGATCGTGTCGCCGGGACGAAGACAAGACTCCAGACGGCGGGCTATTCCGACCAGAAGTTCGTCACCGACCATATGTCCCAAGGAGTCGTTTACGATCTTGAACCGATCCAGATCTATATAGAGTACCGCAAAGATCTGGTCCTCACGCCGTTGCAGGCGAGCAATAGCGAGCTTCAAGTGGTCCATGAAGAGAGCGCGGTTGGGCAGCCCCGTTAAGGCGTCATGGAAAGCGTCGTGGTGCAGTCTATCTTCAGCTCGCTTGCGATCCGTGATGTCCTGAATCTGGAAGATGAGGTTCGGCGTCTTAGTGTACGCGTCCTGGGCCAGCGATGCGCTCCACAGACCCCATACTTCTTGTCCCGACTTATGCAGGTATCTCTTCTCCATCTGACATGAAGGAATTCTACCTCGCAGCAGATCTTTGAAGCTTGCCAGCGCGGGGCTCAGGTCGTTGGGATGGATGACATTTAAGTAGTCAGTAGTCATCAGCTCTCGTGCTGAGTAGCCAAGGAGTTTACAAAGCGAATGGTTGACCTGGAGCCAGCGTCCCTCGGGCGTAACCAGCGCCATGCCGATTGCGGCATTATCAAAGGCGCTGCGGAAGCGCTCGGAAGTCTCTCTCAGATTTGCGCCATAGTGCTCGACCTGTGGGACCAGACGAGTATTTTTCCGAAAACTACTGTAGGTCACGAGAACAATTGCGGCGATGATGGCTGACAAAAGAAATGCTGCGTCCCCGACTTCGACAATTAGCCAGGCACTTACGAATGCCGCTATAGCGCCAGCAAGGTTGGTGACACCTGCCCAGAAGTATATCGTGCTCCACTTGCGCAAGACTGACTGCTTGATTAGATATGCTTCCGTAAGGACGATTTGTGTGGTGCTCCATGCTGCCTGGATGCCTGCCGCGAGCGCAAGCGCCTTGAAGAAACCCAGGGAGTAGCCATAGCCTGGTTCAGCAACCGTGCCGAACATAAGTCGTATCGTCCAAACGACTAGAAAAGCTGAAAGAGCCGATACTGAGGCATCAAACAGGGCAATGGCCCTTTCTTTCGCCTCGCTCAAGGCCACGCACAGCGCGGTCCCTGCAGCAAGCGCAATGGCGGCATCGCCTCCGAAGAGTAGGATTGCCAGCAGGACAAAGCTCGGCAGGAGAGAAATATGGCCGCGCCCGCGTGGTACCGCAATCGAATACCTCGAGTTAGTCAGGTACGACACTAACAACAGGAGCAAAAACTGAGCCCCTAATTGCCTGATAGGACTGCGGTAGAGCGATAACAGTACTGCGGCGGCGCCCAAACCGCTGACCAGTTGCATGAATTTTTTCGGGAAACGATAGGTAGTCATTTGCTTCGTTCAAGGTTACCGAAAGTGTTGAGGCAACTGTGGGTGGTATACCCAGAGAGGGGGGCCGGACTACCGTTCGTACGCAGTTTTAGTGCCAGGGTGACTGTGTCGGCCGAAAGCTCCAGGAATCGCGGTTTTTACCGCCTCGCCCTTGAGGGTTAAAGGCAGCAGAATAATGAGATCGGTCAAAACGGGTGAGCGCATCGGGCAATTTGATTACGATGGGTTTGCTACGTGGCGGCCGTTGAAACGCTCATTAACGAGTAGTCATGGACCAAAAAGTACAAAGGAAATTCACGAAATGCCGAATTATGTCAGTTGTTATCTTGGGGTTTGATAATGTCCTTGACGAATCACGAACGGGGAAAGGATCGCGATCAAGGCCAACCACGAACAGGGGGCGAAACAGGTTTCGAGTGGGGTTTTTGCGTTAGCCCTTTTTCCGAAATGCATTGGAGGACGGTCGGCGCCAACTTCCCGGTTGTCAAGCTGGCACACATAGCTAATCTCAACTACAATGTGTATGTCGCGTTATTACTTGTAAAACTTGCACTCATAGCCACGGCTATTCCTTTTTCCTCCAACTAGCTAAGCTAGATGGCCATAGCGGCTGGCACAAGTCTCGGACGTTACGAGATCCGCTCTCAGATTGGCGTGGGCGGCATGGGTGAGGTGTATCTCGCAAGGGACAGTAAACTGGAACGCGACGTTGCTCTGAAGACCCTGCCTGCTGAGGTAGCCTCTGATCAGGAGCGAATGCGCCGGTTCGTTCAGGAGGCTAAGGCCACTGCCGCCTTGAATCATCCAAATATCGCCCATATTTACGATATCGGCGAGGCAGAGGGTGTGAATTTCATGACTATGGAATTCATTAACGGCGACACTCTGCGCACAGTCATTCATCGCGATAATGCCGAACTGGGAAAATTGCTGGAATGCCTGATACAGGTAGCGCGGGGTCTGGCAAAAGCACATGCAGCAGGGATTGTCCATCGAGATCTCAAACCCGACAACATCATGATCACCGATGACGGGTATGCAAAAATACTCGATTTCGGCCTCGCCAAACTCGTTGAGCCGGAACAGCCAGCAAACCCCGGCACAATTAGCGAAAACATCACAATGCTAATCTCAGCGCCGCAGCACTCTACCTCGGGTATGGTTCTCGGGACGTTGGGCTATATGTCGCCGGAGCAGGCCCAGGGACTCGTCAAAGAAATAGACCAGAGATCCGATATTTTCTCTTTTGGCTGTCTCTTATACGAGGCGGCAACGAAGCATCGGCCTTTTGTTGGAGATTCCACTATAGACACGCTCCACAAGATTGTTTACGAGCCTGCTCCTCCCATCAGGGATTTCAATCCAGTTGCTCCGCCGAGGTTGCAACGTATCGTCCGCCGCTGTCTGGCGAAAAAACCCCGGGAGCGTTTTCAGAACATCCGCGATGTTCTTCTGGAATTGGAGGAACTGCTTCTGGAAACCGGGAGCGGGTCAGGCGCGCCTCAGTCTACACGGGCGTCTGCCGCTGATGCCTCAACAGTTTCCAATAGCACACGGGCCACAATGGTCTCTGGCAGCAGCCCGAAATCTCCCATAAATCAGTCACAGACTCGACGCATCTCAGAGGTCCCTTCTAAACACGTTACATACAAGGGAGGAGAACTGCACGACTCGCCGGGGAAACCCTGGTCCCAGGAGATGCCCGATCTGCAGGAGATCAAGCAAACCAGCGGTGCCGTGCCACTCAACTCCAACTTCTATATCGTGCGTGACACCGATCAGGATTTCCTGAATGCAATCCGTCGTCACGACAGCATTGTACTGGTCAAAGGTGCGCGCCAAATGGGCAAGACTTCGCTTCTCGCTCGTGGCCTGCACCAGGCACGTTCAACGGGCGCTTCAGTTGTTCTTACTGATTTCCAAAAGCTTAATGCCGCAAATCTTGAATCGATTGAGAGCTTCTTTCTGGCTTTGTCGGAAATGATTTACGACCAGATCGATGTTGACACCGAGCCTCAGGAAGCTTGGAATCCGCGGCGCGGCGCAAGCATCAACTTCGAACGCTACATACGGCGAGTTGTGCTGGAGCAGATCAGCGGTCCATTGGTATGGGCTATGGACGAGGTTGATCGGCTGCTGACCTGCCAGTTTGGCAGTGAGGTCTTTGGCCTGTTTCGCTCGTGGCACAATGAAAGATCACTTGACCCAAGCTCACCCTGGGAAAATTTAACGCTGGCCATTGTTTACGCTACGGAGCCGCACCTTTTTATTACTGACCCCAATCAGTCGCCTTTTAATGTTGGCACAAAGCTCGAACTCAAGGACTTCTCGGTGGAGCAGGTGGCGGATCTCAACGAGCGATACGGGTCGCCACTCGACTTGCAGACGGATGTGCTGCGTTACTGGGGTCTTGTTGGGGGCCATCCTTACCTGGTACATAACGGCATTTACGAAATGAAAAAACGGGGGTTGAATTTGCAGGACTTCGAAGCGCTCGCCGACCGTGAAGAGGGGCCCTTTGGTGACCACCTGAGGCGCATTCTGGTTCTGCTGGCGCGCGACGAGCAGCTCACCGAGGTCATGCGTGAAATACTGCGCGGTAATCCGTGTCCGACAACGGAGAGCTTTTATCGACTCCATAGTACCGGGCTGGTGACCGGCCATTCGGCACGCGAAGCCAGGGTACGCTGCCCGCTCTATGCGAACTATCTTGAACGCCACCTCTTGTAGCGATACCTGACCCGCAATGGCAGATTTAGCCGTCAAGGTTAGACCAAGCGTCGCAACCCGGCACACGAGTTTCTACGTCACCGGCGGCACGTTGCGCCGCAATGCCCCGTCGTATGTTCAACGGCGCGCTGATAAAGACCTTTACGAGGGTTTATCACGAGGCGAATTCTGCTACGTGCTTACTTCGCGCCAGCGGGGTAAGTCGTCTCTGATGGTGCGCACGGCTGTGCGACTGCGGGAAGATGGGGCAGCAGTGGCCGTGTTGGACCTGACTGCCATTGGGCAGAATCTTACCGCCGAATACTGGTACTCCGGATTGCTTGGTCGCATGGGCTTGCGGCTGGAGATCGAGGACGAACTCGAGGACTTTTGGCTTACGCATGAACGGTTAGGGCCATTGCAGCGTTGGATGCTGGCGATAACCGAAGTGGTACTGAAAAAGTTTACTGGGCGCGTGGTGATATTTATCGATGAGATAGATGCAGTAAGGAGTCTGCCCTTTTCTACCGACGAATTCTTTGCTGCGATCCGCGAATTCTATAACCGCCGTACCGAAGATCCCGAGCTTGAACGATTAACCTTTTGCCTGTTGGGCGTCGCCACCCCATCCGATCTGATTCGCGACACGCGAACTACGCCTTTCAACGTTGGCCAGCGCATTGAGCTGACAGATTTTACCGAACGAGAAGCTCAGCCACTGGCTGCTGGTCTGGGCAGATCAGAAAAACTCAATGCAATTTTGCTCCGGCGAGTCATCTATTGGACGGGTGGACATCCCTATCTAACTCAACGTCTCTGCCAGGCGGTCGCCCAGGATCAAGGCGCCGACAGCAAGCATGCTGTGGATCGTCTTTGCGAAGAGTTATTCCTCTCCTCGCGGGCGCGTGAGAGTGACGACAATCTGTTGTTCGTGCAAGAACGTCTGCTGCGTTCGGAAGCTGATAGATCAGCGCTGCTCGATCTTTACGCCCGGGTACGACAGCACAAGCACGTCAGAGACGATGAATTTAGTCCGCTCGTCAGCGTTCTCCACCTCTCTGGCATCACGCGCGTAGTGGATAATTATTTACAGGTGCGCAACCGCATCTACTATCGCGTGTTTGACCGCGATTGGATCACGGCAAACATGCCTGATGCAGAACTGCGGCGGCAGCGCGTAGCTTATCGGCGGGGATTGGTTCGCGCAGCATCTGTCGGAGCAATCATTCTGCTGGTTATGGCCGGACTTGCGTTCAGTGCGCACCGGCAGAAACGGATTGCCGACCAAAATAGAGAATTTGCGGAACAGGAACGCGTCCGCGCCGACCAGAACGCAAAGCGGCTTGCCAGCACGTTGGAGGAAAGGGAACTGGCCTTAGGCGAAGCCAGAACTCAGCGGGAGATTGCCGAAAAGCAGCGCGAACGCGCTGAAGTGCAGCGACAGGAAGCATACAAACAGAAGCAGATTGCAGAAGCGGCCACGGCGCGCGCGCTGGCGGCCCAACAAGCGGCAGAGCGTCAGCGAAAGATCGCCAATGATCGAGCAGTCGAGGCCGAGCAGCAGCGCGAGCGGGCGGAAGATCAGACCAAAGTGGCCACGTCGACGCTCTTCAATGTCATACGCTTTCTTGTCGGCACGGGAGAGAAGCGGCGGGCGGTGGAGTATCTCAAACAATTGGCCCAGGTCTACCGCCAGGCGGACAAGAATGTTCAGGAGGCCGAAACCATCCTGAATATCAGTGAAATTTACCTCCAACTGAAGGACGAGTCGAAGGCGGAAGAGTATTTCAACCAGGGGCTCAAGATCTTCCGCGACAAGAGAGATCCTACCGAAGAGGGGCACGTCCTTTTGAAAATCGGAGATCTCTATCGGGCATCTGGCGCTCAGGATAAGGCAACGGCTTATTACACTCAGGCGCTGCGGTCGCTGGAAGAAGCATTGCCGGCGTTGCGCAACGATCAGAAAGAGGCTTATGCGCTCTACTATTTATCCCTCACGCATAGCGCCCTGCACAATGATCGCAAAGCCCTTGATTACTTGAACCGGGCGCTCTCGATTTTCCAATCACTGCGTGATCCTGTGATGGTAGACATCATAGGCATCCGTATCGAAGAACTTTCGCAATCGTTAAAAGAGAATTAGGAACCATATATTGACTTATCATTAATGCTTCAATAAGCTACGCCATCCCCCTTAAAGTCATAGTGCGAGTTGCAGCCATTATTCACCTCGTGTTGAAATGGATCGCCATTCGAACAACGCTCGCTCAAAACCCTACTAATTGCAGATCGTTGCCCTCAAGAGCAGCAGTCGGACTACGCTGAAAGGATGATTTCATGCGACGCGTCAACATGAAGGCCTATACCCTTCCATCTGCTATTCTCTTTCTCGTACTGTCAGCGCCCTTATACCCGACAGAGACGCTCGCGCAGACACAGGCGAAGGAGTCGGTGCAGGTTTCGACAAGTTCCTTAGCTCCGCCAACAGAGACAGAAAACGAAATGATGCGGCAAATGTTGCAACGCATTGAGGACCTCGAGGCGCGCATCCGAGAACTTGAGGGTCGACTGGCGAAAAACGAGTCGATGTATGCCGTTCCGTCCGCAGCGAAAGACACAGCCGAGGCGTCAGCTGTCGACGTCCCTGAAGCCCCATCGACCGGCATTGAGACCGGGGCTGGCCATAGCCAGGTTGCGAGCCAGACTGGTAGCGCGGCCCACGACGATCATGAGGAGCAGCGTGGCACGCCAAAGATGCAGATACAGGGTTTTGCCGAGGTTAATTATCGCGCCACCAATGAAAGAGGGAAGACCAACACGTTTGCCCTGGGACAACTCGACCTGTTTATTACCTCGCGCCTGTCAGAAAAGTTTAGTGTTCTGAGTGAGTTAATCCTGGAAGCCGGCGACGACAACGCATTTACATTCGAGGTTCATCGCCTGCTATTAAAGTACTCGCTGAACGATTACCTCAATTTGAGTGCCGGCCGTTATCATACAGCGATCGGTTACTACAATACTGCCTATCACCACGGATCCTGGTTTCAGACCACTGCAAATCGGCCATTTCTATTTGCGTTCGAGAGCAGAGGCGGCATTCTTCCTCTCCACAACGTCGGCTTCTCAGCCACAGGGCGAATCCCCTCCGCTCCGTTTGGACTTCGTTATGTAGCCGAGGTTGGCAACGGTCGCGCTTTCCGTTCGCCGCAGGCAAGACCGGTTCAGACCGCGGTTGATGAGAACAATGGTAAGTCGTTCAACCTCGGTATCTTCGCGCGCCCACCTCAGGTGCCGGGGTTGCAGACGGGCTTCTCTGTGTACAGTGACCACCTGACGCCCAGTGGAGGGCCCAACGTTGGCCAGACCATTATGGCGGCACACCTTGTATATCAGAACACGCGCGATGAATTTCTGAGCGAGGCACTGGCCATTCGCCACACATCGGCAGGGCGTGTCTTTTACATCCCCGGATTTTACACGCAGTATTCGCGACGGTTCGGCAATCTAAGACCTTTTTTCCGGTATCAGTACGTGAATGCGTCTGATGATGAACCGATCTTTCCATCGGTCGGACGGCGCAACGGGCCATCGGTGGGCATGCGGTACGACTTAAGCGAGTACGTGAATTTCAAGCTGCAATACGATCGCACTGCTCGTCGCCGGCTCAGCACTCTTGACGAACTGATACTGCAACTCGCTTTCACGTTTTGAGAGGAAGAAACTTGTTTAGGGCTTACGGTATTTTCGCCATCCTGCTCATTACGGCGTTGTTGAGCGTGCCTGTTCTGCATGCTCCGCATGCCCGCGCAGGGCTTGGACCTGCAGTCCTTGTTGTGGCCCAACAACAGAGCGATTTGGCGATTATAGTGAATAAATCAAATCCGGTTGAGAACCTCTCGATGGCTGAACTTCGTGAATTTTTCCTGGCTGAACGGAGCCACTGGTCAACACGTCAGAAGATCCGGGTCGCCATGCGGGAGCCTGGCGCACCCGAACGTGCAGCGATCTTACGCCTGATCTGTGGCATGAGCCGTGATCAAGATTTCACCACCCACTTTTTACGCGCAAAGTTTAGCGAGCAGGTGATTGACGAACCGCGCAATTTGGACTCGGGCCGCAACATGATCAGATTTGTCGCCAACGTCGTCGGCGCGATCGGCTATGTGCGTGCTGATGAAGTGGACCCTTCTGTTCGCGTGATACGGGTAGATGACCTGTCTCCCGGAGATCCCGGTTACAAGCTCAAATTCTGATGTCCCGACGAAGCTGAAGGTATTAACGGGGTGTGTTCAGGTCGAACGACGCAAGAAACATCTGAACGTCCGGCGAGTCGGAGTCTTTTGGGGAAGACGCCACGGCAACTTGATAGACTCGCCGGCCTACCAGGATGATTTTCCAGTTGAAAATGATGTCAACGCCTTCATCCGTCTTTTGCGCGACGAATTCTCGCCCTGGGTAGCTGTGCAGAAAAACCTTCTTCTCGGAAATAAGTTCTGCTTTGAGTCCGTCCATGACGCCGCGGCGAATGCCGTCAAGCACCGATTCTATCTGTTCGTCCGTGGGAGCCAGGGAATAGTCTGCATACGAAACCTGGAAGTAGCTCGTGTCGTTTTTTGAGCTGTAAGCGTAAAGGGTGAGTTTTCCAATAGCTGACTCGATGTCCTTAACTTCAACCTCCGGCTGCGACGGCAGGAGAACGTTGAATTTTCCTTCGGGCGAGTCGAATTTCTGCCAGGGCGCCGGCTGCTGAATACTGAACGCGAGTGTGTTCAGGATAACTACAAGCAGTGACGCCCCAATCGTCTTGGTAAACATGTTCACACCTCAGCCGATAGGAAGCGCTCAAGGACATCTTTCGGCCAGCGGCAGTGGCTATCGCTTTCGCGAATGGTCGCGAGATTCACTTTGAAGAGTTCTTCTTCTGTAAGAGTTCGCAGATCCAGGGTTGGCATTCTGCGGGGCATCTCTTCCTGGGTTCTAGTTTTCTTAATTAGGGTTAGCATCTTGCACCTCTTTTCTAAAATTAGTTCTTTTTAGTCCTCGCAGGAGCTACAAGGCAGAGCCTTGAGCTCCCGCGAGGTGACAATTGACGACTGCGAGGGGATTTCTTATCGTCAATGTCTTCTGTGGTGAGAGGGGCAAGATCCTCGGTGGTGAGTGGGGGCAGTTGAGACGGCGCCGCAATAATGCTTGTGCGGCTCTGGAACTAGTCCTTGCGATATCCTGAGCTTCAATCACTGGCTCAGGCCGGTTAACCTTTATTCAAGACTTGTGCCGTATTCGATAAAACCAGAGCCGAGCTGGTAAACCAAAACATCGTAGTCGGCCTAAATCCTGTATTAATGGGATTTATAGCTTGCGCAGACTTGCTTCCAGGGCAGGGGACAGGGAACTTTTTGGTCGGAGACCGATAATCGAATCTCTTAATTCGATGAAGCAAACTGACCTAATTCGGTCAAAGCGCGTGATAACTGGATACCAAAACCGGTACTGGCGTCTGTCAGATAGGGGGCTGGCGGCCAAAAACTCGTTGACTTGGTGGCAAGGGCTGACGTACAAGGGAAGATAGCTCTTTCACCCTACCTTTACGGAACTTTCTCAATGAAAAAACTTGTACTCTTGCTTTTGTCCTCCGGGGCAGCGGCATTTCTATTGGTCGGAGGACTCGTGGTAATGGGCACGCCCATGCAAAACCCGGCTAGCCGCGCGAGGTTGGGACCCTTTGGGACCATGGAAGCGGACGGTCAGCGGTTTACCATCGAAGGCAAGGCCGTCAGTTCGAGCATCCACACCTGTAACCTTAAATATGATGATGGTCATCCCGGCTTCTGCAACGGCACATTACGTGTTGAACGCATGGTAGATGGGAAAGTAGAACAAAGAGACATTATAGTGACGGCCAAGATAGCCATCGAAAGAGACGGAAAGAAGCCCGCCACCCTGGATAGTTTTATCGGCGGCTGGGTCAAGGTCGAGTATGTTCAGGTGGATGGCCTCTTTATCGCAACTTCAGTTGTCGCCCGCACGAAAGCCGATTAGATCCACTAAATCACGTCATCACGAAGAATCACGAAAAGCAAAAGCCCGTTCAGTGATCGATCTCCTTTGCGACGATAGCCACCGCTTCAGCCGTTTGCTCTCGGGAGAAGAACACATGACCCTCTGACAATTTGTCGATTATCACTTTCGCCAGTGCTTCGCGAATGTAGGCAACAATCTCTGCGTGCTTGCCGTAGATGGCCCAGCCCAGCGGCGGGCCCTGATAGAGACGGTCTCGTTTGCGGATATCGGCGCCTGCTTCCACCAGTACCGTCACGGCGTCAAGCGAGCCGGAGCTCACTGCGTTGTGAAGCACAGTTGCATGCGGGTGAAACCCATGAGGGCAAAAGGCATTCACATCAGCGCCGAGATCTATCAACATGGTCAGAGCTTCAGTCTTCCCGTAAAGGGCGGCGCCCGCCAATGCCAACTGCCTTGCCTCTGAACTTGCCAGAGGGCCGAGACGCCTAGCGTCGTCCATTCGCCCGGTGCAAACTGCGGCCAGCAACGTCAATGTTGCGCCACGCTCGAGGAGGTGTTCAGCGGCGGCGAGTTCGCAGTGAGCAAGAGCCGGCACGAGCGTTCCATCCACATCAGCGCCGGCGTTAACAAGCACATCAATCAGTTTCCGTTGGACGCCACACTCCCGGGAGACGCGTCCGGAACAGACCAGGCTGAGGGTGTAGTCGATCTGATGTTGTAGCGTCTCAACGTGCGCTCTTTTGGCCCCCTCAATGATGGCCTGCGTTACCTGAGCGATGTTCTTGGGTAGCTGGCCAGTGCGGACCGGGTTTTCTGCAACAAACCAAAGTAGGTAGGGTTGCCGGAAGTATCCTTCCTCGAAAAGGGAAGCGCCAAGCAACGCTCTGAGCTCAGAGAAATCCAGTGGGGAATGCACCAGCTCCGGATGAGCGGCAATGACTGATTCGAGAGCGTTGACGTCGCCAGCTGCGATAGCGGCAATAGCTCGCAAAGATGGGCCGATAATTTCGGAGTTGTTCATAACCAAGCCGACAGAGGATGAATTGCGACAGTGTAGTAACGGAGTGACCTTGACCTGCAAACTATTCAGTCTGGAGATGGCCCGGCAGGCTGCCAGGTGATCGTTCGGAACACGTCTTCCGGATCCCACCTTGTTTTGCTACGCAATATATAAGAAAGGGCACTGATCCCGCCCCCGGAACAGCGCCCTCCCATTTTCAGGATTAATGCGGGCGATTCGCTGCCGCACTAAGACTTCAACTCGAAATTCAGAGCCCGGCACTCGGTCTTGCCGATGTTCTCAACAGAATGTGCTACCGCGTCACTCCAGAAAGCCTCGCCAGCCTTCAATTTTACGTCCTCGGCTTTACCGTTTTCCGAGATGAACCTCACCTCGCAGTCGTTGATATTGTAAGCCACAAATCCGGGGTGGGCGTGGAGCGGCGATTTTCCACCCGGTTTGAGACGGATGTCGAGTAAGCGTACCCGGTCGTTTTCAAAGAGCACCCGATAGACGTTGGGAGACACGGTTACCGGATCTTGAGTCTTAGCCTTTTTAGCTTGGGTAGCCATAGTAAACCCTCCTCGGTTAAAAAGTTGTTTCCTGGCGGGGGATGCGTATGGGGTACGCCTTTTCTACTACCAACCTTTGTTCGAGTCAACGATCGACGACTATTTGGCCATTTGCCAGATGATGCTTAACATGGGACGCTTTGAGCCGCGACAAGATTATTAGCAAAAGGCTCTAGCACACTACAAAGGAGGGATTTATGCGCTACGTTGATGGTTTTGTATTACCTGTGCCGATGAAAAACGTTCAAGACTATCGCCGCATGTCTCAGAAGGCGGGAAAAATCTGGCGTGAGCATGGCGCTGTCCAGTACGTGGAGGCCATAGCAGATGACATGGAGGCGCAATTTGGTGTTCCGTTCTCGAGAATTATCAAGCTGAAGCCCGGCGAGACCGTGGTGTTTTCGTGGATTGTCTTCAAATCGCGCGCGCATCGCGATAAGGTGAACGCAAAGGTGATGAAGGATCCTCGGCTTGCGCGCATGATGGGCCAGAAATCGATGCCCTTTGACGTCAAGCGCATGGTCTATGGTGGTTTCAAGTTTGTCGTCGACGCTTAAGCCGTCTCAGACAGTCCGTTGAATCAATTTCGAGTGGATTTCAGGGTCTCGGAACACACCGGTTGCAAGTTGGTGGGCTCTCGAGCGCTCAAGCATCGTTAGGGAGGAGAAGATGACCATGAATTTGAAAGAGTTTTTTCTGGCAGAGTTGGACCGCGAGGTGGACCGATCCCGCAGGGCATTAGAGCAGGTTCCTGAAGGTAAGTATCAGTGGAAGCCACACGAGAAGTCGATGATCTTTGGCTATCTCGCCGACATGGTGGCGACGATTCCCACCTGGGTCGCAATGGAGATCACTCGTGATGAGCTGGATGTAGCACCGGCTGAGGGCGCGGACACGAAACAAGCGCCGAAAGAGACACGCGAAGCGTTGCTGAAGGCGCTTGACGAGGCCGCAGCCAGTGCACGTGCGGCCCTTGAAAAGACCAGTGAAGAGCATCTGATGACCAACTGGCGTTTGCTGGCGCGTGGGCAGGTTGTATTGGAGGCGCCGCGCCACTTGATGATACAGGACACGATTAACCACTGGTCGCATCACCGTGGGCAGATGACGGTCTATTTGCGTCTGATGGGAGCAAAGGTACCCGCGCTGTATGGACCATCAGCAGACGATAATCGGTTTCAGTAGGTGAACAGGTCAAAGCAACCAAGCTAGGAGATCTCTCATCAGGTTGGAAGGGGCAAGACAGGCTTCTGAGTAGGAAGGAGGCAACTCAAACAAATTGCAGGTATAGAAGGGGGCAAGGCAGGCTTCTGGGTAGGAAGAAAGCTACTCTCAGTCTGCCGCCGCCCCCGCTTCAACTTTGAGTGTCATTCAACATTGATTTGACTGCTCAGCCCTGCTAACCTCAGCCACTCAGAAAGGAGCTTCCTCACATGGCTCGCAAGTGGTCCAACGTCAATCTGGCCGGCGCTCTCCATTATATTACCGCCAATTTCCTCAACCGGCTGCCAGTCTTCACTGATGATCTCTGTTGCAAAGCCTTCATTGAAGCGCTCAAGACACTCAATGAAGAGTGGCCCAGTAAATTGATTGCTTACGTGTTGATGCCCGATCATTTCCATCTGATCTC
>DATEUF010000204.1:0-19436 GCA_035283325.1 Pyrinomonadaceae bacterium
GTAGCCGACTGTGCCCATCACGACGCCGGGCGAGGTCACGGAAGGGGAGACAGGGGGAAGGGGAGACGGGGCGACGCGGCGACCAGGAGACAGGGCGATCGTGGGATCTTCACCCCCTCTCCCCGTCACCCCGTCTCCCTGTCCTTCCGCATCCGAGCCCTCCAAGAAAACGCCCATCACCAGCGTCACATCCGGCAAATGAGTTCCCCCGCAAAAGGGATCGTTCAGCGCCACTATATCGCCGGGATGAATCTCAACCTCACGCAAGGCTGCGGCAACGGCCATCGGCATGGAACCGAGGTGGACGGGCATGTGGTCGCCTTGCGCGATTACGCGACCTGCGTGATCGAAGACAGCGCAAGAGTAGTCACGTCGCTCCTTGATGTTTGGTGAAAAAGCAGACCGGCGCAAAGCGATGCCCATTTCCTCGGCCACGGAGGTGTAGAGTGCGCGATAAATCTCCAGGATTGTGGGGTCAAACTTTTGCATCATTTTAGTTTGTAGGGGGACCAGCCGGCGAGCCTCCAGCAGATGTTCAATGGGAACCACTAATTATCTGCCAGTGGCTACAACCCGAGTTCTTATACATCCTTATGGCCGGTGGTTTCTTGGGAGTCGTGCCCCTACACTTCTAAGTCCATCACAATGTTTCCAAACGGATCCACAAGCACACGCACGCCTTCAGGGATGAGAGTTGTGGCGGAATACTCTGTCACTATACAAGGCACGCGAAGTCTCATGCCTGATCTCAGGCTGTCGCGCTGGTAGATGTTTGCCATCACACGGTTTTCTCCAAAGAATGTTTCACTTCTGAGATGGGGGGCGTGCAAGCCTCTCCGAACAGGCACTCCACCATACGGCTGTCTGATGTCTTTTACCAACCCACGTGAACGCACGCGTAAGCTCACAATCTCCACCGGGTTTGATTCCTGAGCATAGCCGTACCGTGCGCGATGAGCCCGATGGAAACTGGCACACAGATTCTTTGTAGACGCCTTGACTTCGAGCTCAAACGACTGTCCCTTGTAGCGCATCGCGAGTGAACGTTCATGGCGTTGTTTCTTTTCCGGAAAGCCCTCACTTATTAAGCTGGTTCGGGCTGCTTCTTCCAGCTCGCGAAATGCACCCTCCAACTTGTCATTCGCAGCGGAACTCACTTCAAGCATTATCGTCCGGCTCTGTTCTTTGATTACGTCGGCAACAAGCACGCCAGTGGCCGATAGAGCGCCTGCTGAAAGCGGCGCTATAACGCGCGGAGCACGCAGAGCTCGTGCCAATTCCACGGCATGCAAACCGCCGGCGCCCCCAAACGATACCAGTGTGAACTCGCGAGGATCATGGCCTCGCTCGACTGAAATTCGACGTAGAGCACGTTCCATGTTGGTATTTACGACTGACAACACGCCGCGAGCCGCTTCTACAGCCGTTATTTTGCGGCCCACGGCCCTGCCCATTTGTTGAGCTAACTGGCCGAGGGCAGCAAGCGCCCGGCCTTCATCGAGTCTGAACTCACCACCAAGCAAGCCGCTCCCGCCGAAGTGCCCAAGAATAAGGTGCGCATCGGTCACGGTCGGTATAAGTGAACGCCCGTAGCAGGCAGGCCCCGGAACTGCTCCGGCCGACTCCGGCCCAACGCGTAGAGATCCTCCCTCGTCAACTCTGGCGATCGAACCACCGCCTGCACCAACAGTGTGAATGTCGAGCACCGGAACTGCTACCGGCAGCCCGGCGACGACGGCTTCGTTCGTTGTGCGGAGGCCCTGGCGATCGCAGAGGGCCACGTCGGTAGATGTGCCTCCCATGTCAAGCGTAATAATGTTTTCGAAGCCTGCAGCCAAAGACGTCCGGAGTGCCCCGACGACACCGCCAGCCGGCCCTGAAAGAATTGTGCGCACCGGCTCGTTCGCTGCCGACCGGGCGGAGATACTGCCGCCTGAAGATTGCATTACACGCAAGCCAGAAGCGCGCTTTTGTTTCGAAGCGCCGGGCACTGCACGCGTGAGCTGATTCAAGTAGGTGCTCATAAGCGGCTGCAAGTAGGCGTTGATTACGACCGACGACGTGCGTTCATACTCCCGATACTCCGGAAGAATCCGGTGCGAAACAGAAACAGGAACTTTCAGTCTTTTTAGCGCTGCGGCGATGCGCCGCTCGTGCTCCGGATAAAGGAACGAGAAAAGCAAGGAGATGGCAACTGCCTCAATGCGGGTACGCTTTAACTTTGCGACAATCCTTGCAAGCTCCGACTTTGAAAGATGCACAAGTACTTCGCCAGTAGCAGACACACGCTCGCGCACCCCGAGACGTAAGCCTTCAACTACGAGCGGCGCTGGTCTGGTGGCATCAAGATTGTATAGCTCCGGTCTCGCCTGGCGCCCGATTACCAGCAAGTCTTCAAAGCCGCTGGTTGTAACAAGTGCAGTACGAGCTCCGCGACGCTCGAGTAAGGCGTTGGTGCCTACGGTTGTGCCATGGACAACGTCGAGCTGGCCCGGGCTTGCGCCGGTGGCTACCATGATCCGGTTGAGGCCGGCGCTTATAGAAATAGAAGGGTCACGAGGAGTGGAAGGAAGCTTAAAGACCTGAAGCAGATTATTGGCCTCAAAAACGAAATCCGTAAACGTTCCGCCGGTATCAATGCCAACGCGCACGCGCTTTCCTTGTCTAAGTGACTTAGGCATCGCAAACAGGAGCAGAAGGCAGACGGCAGGAGGCAGGAGCGGAACAGGTCGCAGGAGCAGGAGGCAGTACGTAGGTGCTATGGAAGACTGGTGGTTAGTGACGACTTGAGAAGACTTTTAGGTCTTCCATTTGACACCTGTCATTTAACATTTGACAGACTGATTTGCTCACTGCCCCAAGCGACACGCCGGCCTCTCCAACCTACCTTGTTTCCCCGTCGCTGCTCCTGCCTCCTGCCGTCTACTGAACCGGGACCTGCACCCAGCAACCGCCCTGGTTTGATTCGCGCGCGGCGTCGAGGACCAGTTGGACACGATATCCATCTTCAAAAGTGGCTGCATGTTTGATCTCAGTTTGACCCTCACGCAAGGCATCCACAATAGCGCCGGAAAAAGCAGTGAATCCCCGCGACCAACTACTCTCGCGCATCCCGGGGGCCATCGTATCCTGGTCCACCTTTACCGGGCGCCACGCTCCCGATCCTGCGGGCGAGTGCCAGAGCTCGCCTGTTTCTTCAACCAGCAGAGCGCCCATCGTGCCATAGACCTCGAGGCGGTTTTCGTAGGTACCTGATTCCACGACTGAAAGCGACGCCGAACCAGTCGTGTTATTAGTGAGAGAGGAATCGGCAAAGCGAAAGTGCAGCTTTGCTTCATCGTCGGATGTCACAGGCCGCATTTCTCCAGTTGCCTTAAAGGGACGTTCGACAATATGTGTCGAGAGCATGCAGGAAACCTGAATGATTTCGGTGCCCAGCATCCAGCGGAACGAGTCGATGGCGTGGGAACCGATGGCCCCCAGCGTACCGCCGCCCATCGTGGCGGCAGACCACCAGTCCCACGGCCGATCCAAGACCCCTCGATAATCTGAGCGAAAAACATAATTGCAATGCCGCACCTTGCCGATTGCGCCATTTTTTAACATGGCAGACATGCAGCGTCTGCCCTTTAAGAAGCGAAGCTCGTGATCAATCAACGCCAGCACTCCGGCTTCGCGTGCCCGTTGGGCCATCTGCCTCGCCTCCTGCGAATTCATGGCCATCGGTTTCTCGCAGAGCACTGATTTACGATGTTCAAGGGCCGCAACCGCGATCTCGCAGTGAGTTGCCGGCGGTGTGACTACACTGACCAGATCCACCTCATCATGCTCGACCAGTTCGCGCCAATCATTTAAGACGTGCGCGATTGCAAACTCCTTGGCCACGCTTTCGGCGTGTTCACGATGACGGCTCGCAATCGCAACTACACGTGCACCCATGCAATCACGAAATCCGGGAATCTGAGTGGTACGGGCAAACCCAGTTCCGACAATGCCTATGCCTATGTGTTTTCGCTTGCGCAAGTTTGTGGTCCTGTTCGCATGTTAGCATCGATACGCGAGATCAAGTAAGCCCTGCAATCCTCCCCCAAGAAAGACCGCGGCCCTAAAACAATGAGCGGGGCTAGAGCCTCGCTCAATGATAGTTTCGCGATGAGTTAAGGCTCAGGTTGCAGGCGCACCTGCCCGTTTCGCATTCGGATTTGTCTTAAGGTAATCGAACCACGCCTGCATGGACTGGTCTCCTTCTGAAGAGCGTGTAAATTGCAGTCCGAAACCCATCGTGGGCAAATAGTATGCGACTTCACCCCAGAGTTGAATCGACTTTCCATTCGGCAACTGAATCGCCAGTTTCACAGGTTCGTTACCCGGCTCATCAACCAGGGCCTGGACGAAGCATCCTCCAGTACTGCAGTTGATGATCGTGCCATCTTGAACACCAGACGCTGTCTCCCACTGCGCACGTAGATTTGTTTCGGCGCGCTCGGATCTTCTTCGCTCTTCCATGTGGTTAGCTCCTCCTCACGACTTGGCTTCTTCAGCAAATGTGACTCGATTTATCTCCCGTAAGGTAGTAACTCCGGCGAAAAGCTTTTGCAACGCTGAGGCACGCAAGCTCGTCAATCCTTCCGCTTGGGCGGCACGGCGGATCTCGGAGGCTGGCCGGCGTTCAACAATCATATCGCGAATGTTATCTGTCAATCCCAGCAGTTCGTGAATCGCTGTCCGGCCCCTGTACCCGGTGTAATTGCAGTGTTCACAGCCAATGCCCATATAGTAAATACGGTTGCGGTACTCTTCGGAGCGCAGGCCAGCTTGTAACAATTCTTCATTTGAAGCGCGATGTGGCCGCTTGCACGCCGAGCAGATCACGCGCACCAGGCGTTGTGCCAGTACACAATTGAGTGATGATACAAAATTGTAGGGCTCGACTCCCATGTTCAGAAACCGGCCGATCACATCGATGACATTATTTGCGTGCACGGTAGTAAAGACCAGGTGCCCGGTGAGAGCCGACTGAATGGCAATCTGGGCAGTTTCAGTGTCGCGGATTTCGCCAATCATTATCTTGTCAGGATCGTGACGCAATATCGAACGTAACCCGCGCGCAAACGTCAAACCTTTCTTTTCGTTTACGGGAATCTGTGTGACGCCTTGAAGCTGATATTCGATCGGATCTTCAATCGTAATAATCTTGTCTTCTGTATTTCTAATCTCGTTTAATGCGGCGTAGAGCGTGGTGGTCTTACCTGAGCCGGTGGGACCGGTAACCAGCACCATCCCATAAGGCTCGCTAATAAACTGGCGAAATCTCGCTAACTCTTCCTCGGAGAAACCGACTACGTCAAGTCGGAGATTGCGAAATTCTTCGTTAATCTGTTCTTTATCGAGGATACGAATGACCGCGTCCTCGCCGTAACCTGTCGGCATGATCGAGATACGAAAGTCGACATTACGGCCCTTGTAGCGGACGCGGAAGCGACCATCCTGAGGCACGCGACGCTCAGCGATATCGAGTTCAGACATGATCTTGATTCGCGAGATCAATCTCTCGTGATGAGCCAGGTCGATCGGCTCAACTCTTTCGTAAAGCGCACCATCGATACGAAACTTGACATAAACGGCCTTATCGCCAGTTTCAATGTGAATGTCTGAGGCGCGCGACTCCAGAGCATTGAAGATAATAGTGTCGACCAGTTTAATGATCGGGGACATTTCAGCATCCGTAGCGAGCCGATCCAGGTCCAACACCTCTTCGCCGTTTTCCGTCTCTTTGACCAATGAGATGCGGAAATCTGACGCAGCTTCCCGCAGTACTCGTTGCGTGGCATCGCCTCTGCGAAGAACGCGCTCGATAGCGGCGGCCGTAGTGACGTAAGGAGCAATTCTTGTATGTAGTGCGTTTGCCAGGTCGTCGATCCTCTGGAGATCGGTGGGGTCAGCGATGGCAATGTGGAGTTTCTTATCAGCTCTTTTTATGGGCACAAACTGAAAACGTAACATCAATTCGATCGAGTATTCATTTAAGAGTTCAGCTTGTATGGGCGGAGGTTCACCCACAGGAAACAGGTCCACGTAAGGGTAGTGATAGCGCTGAGCCAGTTCGCGCGCCTCAGTTACCTCCACAGGTTCTTCTTGACAGGTTTCAGCTGAATTAGACAACCAGGCCTCTATAGCTTCTGCGACTATGCTGGTTAATTGCACGGCCTCCTCTCTGGATCCTTCCCACAGATCCGTTAACCATACGCCGTTATTCATGCCGTTACGAGAGGTCTGTCCAGCGATTTTCTCAGCTTTTTGTGTCACGACCTAAAATTTGTACCACATTACCGGTGAGCTAACTTGTGTGAAGAGTGGGTTTATAGACGGCCGGGGCCGGGGCAGGACTTCACCACAGAAGTAGATTGGCAAATTTTTCTGGCAGCGTCAACTATCTTTATCCGGCAGAATCGGTTGAGAGTGTATCGGCTCAGTCTGCGGCCAGCACCCCTTTCTGGAAGAGTCAGAGGAAAGCAAAGAATTAGCCGTGATGGCCGGAAGTGAGGCCGGGGCGGAATTGCCCCGGCTCGCATGGCCCGCAAGTTACGCTATTGCGGCCACGAGTCCCACACGGCGCACATTCCCGCTTGGTCGATTGCTAGCGGTGACTGTCGGATGCCGCCATAGAAAGGATTCATCACGGCGGTTGGCGGTGGACCAAAATGTCCGAGGGCCAGGGAATGGCCATTCTCATGGAGACCAACCGTTTCCACATCTATGCCCGGAAAGGCTATGTTGATGCCCCACGGGTTACCGGCTCGATCTCCGCCCCGTTTTCCGAAGTTGTCATTGTAGTAGACCTCGTTCAGGGCCGTGTCCAAATAGTTGTCTCCGTTGATGTCAGTCGGAATGCCGTTATCATCTACGAAAATAAAGCTCACTGAAAAGGCTAGTATCCCACGACCGCCGCCCGGACCTGCGACGGCCTCAAAGAAGGCTCTCGGCAACCAGCCCGCTTCCACTATGTCGGCAAGGAACGGGTCGCCAAAACCGCCAAAGCCAAAGAAAAAATCGAAGATGTCGGGGTCAGCGCCAGAGTCGGCCCGTTTCATAATCGTAACTTTCTTAAGGCACATATCAGTTGTCCAAGTGGTCAACGCCCGATCCAGAGCAGCTTCAGTTTCCTTATTCTTTAACCCGCTTGCTGTGGCGCCGTCACTTTGGTCCACTAGATAGGTTATGGCATCCCCGGCGGCTAGACGGCGCGGGTCGCTTGCAACCCAGCGAAATGGCTGCTGGTGCAGACGGTTGCTGGGCCGCCCCTGGCCAATTGTAAAAAACTCGATCTCCTCAACAGCTATGTTTAGCCCCTTAGCTCGTAACGATTTATTGATTTGTTGCATTTTTGCCAGTATGGCGGGGTCTCCTTCGGGCCCCTGAGCAGCCGTTCGCGGTGTGGAGATATAAGTCAGCCAAACTACAACTAACAATAGTGTCAACAGCTTCACGCATCTGTGCATGGTTTGGTTTGCCTCCTTAATCCTCATTTGGTCAGACCAATTTTGGAGAAAAAACTAGCTATGCGTTTTCGACAGATCCACGCGCTACCTATTTGCACTTAAGGTACGGGAAAAACCTTGCGAGGGAGAATATTGAGTGCCGAACAGCGGCAAGACAATATGTCAGGCCGCTGGCAATAGTCAACAGCTGGTTCGGGTGAGGGCGGTTCAGAGAGGTTGGGTCGATGAGTCCCAGTAAGGGTCTTACAGACCTGACGACAATGGAGCTAAACTACTAATTGTCCCCGCCTTTCGGCAGTTGTAATTGTGGCCTGGGTACCAGAGTTAAATTCCAAAAAATCACTCTCTATTCCATCACTAAAAACCACTCCGTTTTCCGGCATCTGCGAGATCAATACCAGTGGCTCTTCTCTCGTTACCCTACCAAAAACGAGTGACGCCGATGAGGTCCTGCTGGGAAACGGCTCACGAACCGTGAAGAGGAGATAATTTGCGTCCCATTCAAATTCGGATCGAGCTATGAAGGGCGGGCCTGACGCTACCACACTACTGGCGATGCCCAGGGCACCCGCAAACAAGCTTTTCAACCAACCCGTAGAGCCAAGACCGGTGGAAACAATTAGGCCACTTGAGGAGTGTTGTTCCTCTCGCCCGCCACTACGAATCAAGTAGCGAGCCGAAACATGCGACTTTGGACCAATGAAAAGATCGTTAACAGCGTAGAGGGATTGACCATTGTTTAGTTCAGCTTTCGCCAAAGACGTAATTCCTACCCGCCTGATCCAAAGTGAAATTCAGCAACTGGGAAATCCTCTGCGGTTCTGCAATCCGATAAGTTACCTGGCCCTGAATAGTCACTTCCTGAAAGTCAGCCGTAACCTCGCTGAATATGAACGGCGCGTCGGTACTGGCGATCGGAACAGCGACTAGTGAAGTAGTTGGACCATAGTAGAAGAATGCGAGGCCTGGACCCGAACGCGCAATTGTTCCTCCCTTGAATTGCAACAGATGAGTCGTTGGCTGAACTTTGATGAAGCGAATACCAAGCATGGCAAGCCTCCTTTTGAGAATGAGCGAGTGATCGCGTCTTTATACTACGGATGCCTGTGCGTCGACGTTCGACCTGGCCGTACAGGAATCGAAAGACTGCCTAACCTTCGGTGTCGTGGTGGATGAAATCGCTCGTAAGCCAATAAACCGATCGCGTTCGTCGATTGCCTCGTTGAGTGTGGCAAATGCTTGACTAAACCATGCAGGGCATTAGGCTTCGCCGCACCCTATCTGGCTGA
Organism: Pyrinomonadaceae bacterium; assembly: GCA_035283325.1. Classification (GTDB taxonomy): domain Bacteria; phylum Acidobacteriota; class Blastocatellia; order Pyrinomonadales; family Pyrinomonadaceae; genus PSRF01. Next base: position 8,789 of record DATEUF010000204.1, read on the forward strand.
TGAGTCTGGGCCAGGTTTGGCTAGTTCACCAAAGAAGGCGTACGCGGCTTTTCTGCCCGTAATCTCCAGTCGCCAATGAGTGAAGTCTTCGGCGTTGTCACAGTTATTTCCGCGCCCCTGCAGTACGAGAAAGTATTTGGCTGGAGCAGCAAACCCCCGTTGGAAGAAACCGGCTCCGTTGACCTGGCCTTCAAATCGCCACTCTTTGTAGAGCAAGGGGCCACCAGCACCGCCTTTTTGTTGATCATGAATGTCGGCGCGGTAGCTCAACATCCGGGCGGGCAGCCGCAAGTTGAGAGTGCCGGGAAGCTTGCCATCGCGAAAAACTAGATTCCATAGACTGCCAGCGAACGAGCCGTTGAGCGCGTAGCTCTCTTTCGGATTAACCAAACCTCGGACGGCCTCAAAACCCGCAGCGTTAGTGAACAAGTTCGCCGTCTCGCTAAAGCGGATCCGCCTCAGCAGGCCAAGTTGGTAGGCGCTCGGTCTGCTAAAACTGATGCCGTATTCGCCGTCATCAGCGCAGCAGGCGCAAGCCCAGGCTTGTGCGGGCAGGACAAGTGCAATTATCAACAGCATCATCATGACAAAAACACTGGTTCGAATTTTCATTTGATCTCTCGTCGCGCGCCGAAATCTCCTCGCGCCGCTGTTGCACTGCATTTGCGCGATGATACGCAACTTCGCCGCGCCCACATTACAGTAGATCCCGCGGTTGGGTCACGGCACCAGAACCCCAATGCCCAACTGGGCACTTGTTGTTTGTGAGGCGGAATCACTTTGTCTCTCGCAGCAGGCCTGCTAGAATGCTTAATAGGCAATTACAGCAGAAGTAATGCGTGCTGTGGTATCGCTGCCGAAAGCTTCGCATCTGCGACTGAATCGGCAGATCCATTTTGGATCCCGCATTTTTTCTCCACAAAAGCTTCGGAATCCCCACGAAGAAGATTCCTGGATTAGTAGCGATTCATCCTTTCGGTTCCGTTTGATCAAGCAGGAAAACACGGGCGGCAGTTTTTCTTTTGCGGGTACTCCTTCCCAAAGAAACAAGGCGGAGGGTGTGAAAACCCAACAGGCAGGGGCGCTCCATCTGTTTCCAGACAATGAAAGGGAAAACCATGAACAAGTTTCTTAGGATATCTGTTTTAGTCGTTCTGGCGCTGCTGGTCGCTTTTGCCAATGAAGAAGCAAGTGCACAAACTGATGCGCAGTTTCTAAACGACCTGGCAACCGACACAAGAAAAACTCTGCCATTGACGATTGGCGACGTGGAGTTTACAGACGCGAGCACGTATTGCCCGGCTGGGTGCCAACACTATTATGCAACGAATGTCCTTGCCATTACGGGTTGGACTCCGCGTCTGGCCAACCAAAACGTTTCGATGGGACAACTGGAGCAGTCTGTAAAGCCTCAGATGTTGAAAGATTACTGTACCTCTCCGGCTAAGCAGAGGAACATTGGCGCGGCAGTCTATATCTACGACATGTACAAGGCTTACATCGGAGTCTTCTCGATCACTTCGAGTGATTGCGCCGCCGTAAGTGTAAGGCCAAACGTGACACCTAACACTTCGGGCACATCAGTTGAAGATCAATATTGGGATGCGGTCAAAAATAGCTCACGCGTCGGGGACTTTCAGGCTTACCTCAATCAATACCCTTACGGTCAATACGCGTCCCTCGCGCGCCTACGAATAAACCAGCTTAGCGGTTCGGTTAGTTCAGTATCAGCACCGACGACGGTTTGGTCTGGCAGCAGCAGCAGCACTTCGCCTTCGGCAAGTTCCACCGTCGAACAGCAATATTGGGATGCGGTCAAAAGCAGTTCGCGAAGCGAGGACTTCCAGAGCTATCTAAGGGATTATCCAAATGGACAATTTGTGCCGATCGCGCGACTCAAGATATCTCAACTTGGTGGAAACCAGCCGACTAATGCCCCGAATTTAACGGCAGAAGAGCAATACTGGAATAACATCAGCAGTAGTCAGCGGTCGCAGGATTTCCAGGGCTATATCTATAATTATCCGAATGGGACGTATGCGTCGCTCGCGCGCCTGAGAATAAGCCAGCTTGGCGGTAACACGACACAAGGTTCGCCCGTGGTGTCGGCTGTGGAAGAGCAGTATTGGAACAACGTCAAATACAGTCAGCGGGCACAGGATTTTCAGGACTATCTAAATACCTATCCGAACGGACAATATGCGTTGATCGCCCGACTCAGGATTAATCAACTAACCGCCACGGGTCCCGGGAATACCTTCGCGAACCCCCCTCGGCAACAGACGGCTGCTGAAATTCTCGCCAGTGCCCAATATGGATCAATCAGGGAGATCTTACCGTTACGGAGAGTTTTCGTTGTGGCAAGCGATCTTGACAGCCGCGACACTATCCTCAAGGAACTGCAAAAGCTGCCGAAACTGATGGTGGTTGGACGCAAGGAGGATGCTGAGCTCTTTGTCCTTTTTGCGTTAACCGATCAGGGCACGGGTGCGAACATAGCGAGTAACACAAATCCTGTTGATCAAACCTACCTCGGCGAGATGCTCGTCTTTTCAACACGCGCAGGAACAAACGGGGAAACCATTCCTCGCATTCTTTGGCGCACGAAAAAAACGCAGGTCTTTTCCTCGGGTATTACGTTTAACCGGCACCCGGCAGTCAACGCGGCGCGGGAATTCGTGAAAGAGCTGGAAAAGATCAACTATTAGTGCTGATAACGCTCAAGAAGTTCTCCTACCCCCGAGCTCTTTGATAGGTATGGGCCAGACTCTGTTAGGTTCTGTCTTACGACTTGTCCAGTGTTCTTGAAAACACGACCTTGGGCAGACTATTCATCCCTTTCGCGACATCGGGCATCATTTGCATCGCTGCCGGAGTGGGCCAGAAACTTGCCATAAGTTCATAGGTAATCCTGCCGAAGAGCAGAGTGCCTCCGCCTTTTGCATTGTCTGCGACAAACGCATTCCACTCCGGGTGACACCACGACACTGAAGAGCGGACCAGCGAACTCGAAAAACCGCCGCTGCCTTCCGTTACCGGAATCAGGTTCCGTAGCGCCACCGGCAAATTCTTCGCCAGAATCGAACTCGCCATTGCCGCCGGGAAAACGCCTTTGCGCACGGGAGTGAATCTCGAACCAGTCGTACTCTTCGGCCGGCAGCGGGAGGAATGCCTCGCGAAACGCGCGCTGGATTGTCTGCAATAGTTCTCTACTGGCTTGCTCCTCTTCAGCTTGACGCTGCGCTTCGAGCATCTCGAGCAGCTTTTCTTCCAACGGCAGCAAAGCGTCCAAAAGCGCGGCATAGGCTTCATCGTGAATAATGCCGCTGCGGGTGCCGGGCGATAGATTGATGAAAGGCGCATCGATCTGGCCTTGAAGATACCGTGATGTCCACGGCGGCTTCGTCAGCTCGTCCACCACGGAAATGTCTTCCAGCACGCGTGCCGTGTCGAAACAGCGCGACTCGATTGGTTTCCACGGGCTCGTTCATGTAAAGCACAACGTAAACGTCGCCGAGCGTAGCGCGAATCGTCGGCAATTGATCGTTACATTAGTTGCGCAGGCATCAATGGAATTCTCAACCAACTCGGCAATGGCCTTCAGCGGATTCGATTGCGACAGGGCGATGATTGTGATCGCATTCCAGTCGTTGCCGATGCGAAGTTTGCCCCGCTGACCGGAGCGATCTCGCGACTCTAATTTTTGAGACATAAGATGATTTGAACGACAGTTCTCAAATTCTCCTTAGTACGTCCCACAACTTCGAAATTAACGCATGGTTATTCAAGCAATCGACGAGTGTCCGGGTTCCTCTCGGATTTCTCGAATCAGGCATCGCAACGGAATCATTCGGATGTTGGGAGCGAGTGTATTCGAGAGAATGCCGTGCTGCAAATCTCATTGGAGATGGCTGTAATTTTAGCCACGCTCCGTAAACCCAACTGGATGGGCCAAATCGGCGTCGAGCCATGCTAATATCTCGCGGGCCCGCTTGCGAGTGAAAGATACGATAAGTCTCGCCAATTCCTCTCCGCGTCCCGGAGTTTTCGACATGGCAAACCTGGCGGTTATGAAATTCGGCGGAACGTCAGTGGGTGATGCCGCCGGAATATGCCGTGCAGCTGAGATCATCGCCTCTACGGCCCGTGAGCAGCCTGTAGTCGCCGTCGTTTCCGCGATGAGTGGAATAACGAATGCACTGATTGCTGCGGCCGGCAATTCCGCAACCGGTGATCAGAACGCAGCAATTGAGATCGCAGAAGCGCTTCGCCTGCGGCACCACGCCGTAATCGATGCCACAATCAAGGCCGAAGCCCGCCGCACCGAGCTTTCCGCTGAGATCGATCGGATCGTGGCTGGGGTTGGAGAGTTATGCCACGGCACCGCGCTGCTGCGCGAATTGACGCCGCGTACGCTGGCGGCAATTTCAACTGCTGGTGAACGACTTTCGGCACGACTTTTAGCCGCCGCATTGTGCGAGTTGGCGATAACGAGCCTGGCGATCGATGCGACTGAAGTCATAGTTACTGACGACGATTACGCTCGGCCAGAGCCGTTGATGAAAGAGACCTGCGTTCGCGCAACGGCTCGCCTATTGCCATTGCTCGAGGAGGGTGTGACGCCCGTCGTCACCGGCTTCATTGGTGCGACGACAAAAGGGATCGTTACCACGCTCGGTCGCGGAGGTTCGGATTATTCAGCCACGATTCTCGGAGCCACCCTTGAGGCCGACAAGATAATCATCTGGACCGATGTTGACGGGGTGTTGACGGCCGATCCCAGACTTGTGCCGCAGGCTCGCTTGCTTTCGGAGATCTCCTACAACGAGGCTGCTGAGTTGGCCTACTTTGGCGCGAAAGTGCTTCATCCCAAAACCTTGCGACCGGTTGCTGACTCGCTGATACCAGTTTGGATTCGCAACAGTTCTGCTCCCGAACGAGCGGGCACCAAGATCACTCGCCGAGGCCAACCCAGCGAAAACGGCGTAAAAGCCATCACCGCAATGACCAACGTCAGTTTGATTACTGTGGGCGGGCGCGGGATTGTTGGCGTCATTGGCGTGGCTGCCAAAACGTTTGCAGCCGCTGCCAGCGTTCGTGCCAACGTGTTGCTGATTTCGCAGTCGTCGTCGGAAAGTGATATTTGCTTTGTGGTTGATTCCGGAGATGCGGAACGAACGCTGGGATCTTTGAAAAAGAGTTTTGCAGCGGATTTGCTTCACCATCACGTTGAGCACATCGCAGTTAACCCGGACATTGCTGTCATTGCGGCAGTGGGAGAGAACATGCGCGGCACTCCTGGGATAGCCGGACGTTTGTTCAGTGCCCTGGGAAGAAGAGGCGTAAATGTCATTGCTATCGCCCAAGGTTCGTCGGAGTACAATGTCTCATTCGTAGTAGAAGCAGCCGCGATGCAAGACGCAGCGATCGCAATTCACGAAGAGTTTGATCTTGGCCGGGCTTCGTAGTGAAAAGGGACTAAAGAACACTTCATGAGTACTAGATATCGCGTAGGCATACTTGGAGCCACCGGGGTGGTTGGCCAGCGATTCGTTCAACTCCTTGAGAATCATCCACACTTCGAGATCACAGCGCTTGCCGCCTCCGATCGCTCGCAGGGCAAAGCGTACGAAGAAGCCTGCCCCTGGCGTTTGCCTGGCGAAATGCCATCGCTGGTCAGATCGATGCTGGTCCAGAATCCGCAGCCGCCGCTTGATTGCGATCTGGTGTTCTCGAGTCTGCCCGGCGACATCGCCCGTGACACGGAAGCAAGCTTCAGAGATTCAGGATATCCGGTGATCAGCAACTCAGCAGCCTTTCGAATGGATACGGACGTTCCCCTCCTTATCCCGGAAGTTAATGCTGATCACCTCCAACTAGTAGATTTGCAGCGGGAGCGAAGGGGCGCGAAGAGTTTCATCGTAACGAATCCCAACTGCTCCACGATCATGATCGCCATGGCGCTCGCTCCTCTGCACGCGAACTTTGTGGTAAAGAGTGTGGTCGCCACTACTTTGCAAGCGTTGTCAGGCGCAGGTTATCCGGGCGTGGCGTCGCTCGAAATCGTAGATAGCGTCGTGCCATTTATCGAGAGCGAAGAAGAGAAGATCGAGCGCGAGACCGTGAAGATACTGGGTCGCTTGAATGGCGAAATAGTTGAACCGGCGTCAATCGCCGTCAGTGCGCAATGCTATCGCGTAAACGTTTCGGACGGACATTCAGCGGCGATCCGAGTAAAGCTTGAAAGGGAGGCCGAGCTCGATGAAGTTCACGAGGCTCTGGCGTCATTTTCTTCTCTGCCGCAGGAGATGGGGCTGTACTCAGCGCCGGAGCGGCCCATTATCGTGCGTAGCGAACGTGATCGACCGCAGCCGCGAATGGATCGCGATGCCGGCAAAGGGATGAGCGTAACTGTGGGGCGCCTGGCGACCGATCCTGTGTTTGATTATCGTTTTGTGGTGCTGAGCCACAACACGATCAGGGGGGCGGCGGGGGCGGCCATCCTCAACGCAGAGTTACTAATTGCGACCGGCCGGCTATGATGGTCCAGAACGCAGCTTTAGAAGAATCCGATAACATCTGCGCCAACGACAGCAGCCACTTCTGCGCATATCCCCTTTCTAACGCTTATCCCCTTCTGGTGTAATCGTAGCTTTCTCCACTGCCTCCTGCTCACCGCTTACTGCTATTGGTGCCCCCGCAGGGATTCGAACCCCGAACCAACAGATTATGAGTCTGCTGCTCTAACCGTTGAGCTACAGGGGCATGTCTTCCTTTTAGAATCGCGCGAGTGGATTGTAACTAAAGTCGGCTCGGTTCCCAAAATCTCGTCGTTCGTAGTTGCGGAAACTTACTAGAACGAATAACCATGCCCAGGACTTCGTGTAAAGGCTCTGGCTTACAGAACATAAGGCGCGTTTAACGTTGGCCGGGAAATAATCTGTGTTCCAGCTTTCAGGACCGGATGGTAGATATGAATATCGCCACACACAACGCCAAGGGACCATTTCTGTTCTGGCCTCAACTATGGTCTAGCCTGGACTATTGTGGACAATCTTGGTTGCTTCGAGTTAACGTGCCGCCAAAGCGCAACTGGTACTCTGCCGAAGTGATGAAGGAACAGACCATTGCGTGCTGAATGTCAGGCTGGCGCAGCGGAAAGCGATTGACCTGGAAGATCCACCAGAAATTTAAGCCATTTGCATCACCATCGCGGCGGAGATACCCGAAGTATTCGGTGGTGACAAATATGAGATTGTACTCCGCATCGATGAACGGCCGGTTATCCACTGCCGGTCCAACATTCGAGGGCACACACGGTGCTGGCGTGGCGCCGCAGCCATTCCAGTAGTCGTTTGCGAGGTGAAACATTACGAGCCCGCGGCCTCCCTGGTTATAGAGATTGTTAAGCGTTACGCTCTGCGAACTGAGGTCGCTGCTACTAGCAGAGGCGATCGACGCCAGGATTCCATTAACAAACTCTGGCCCACTCAGACCAGCAGGATACTTCGTCAAAAACTCCGGCCGCTGCACAAAGTCGTTGGCCAACGCTAGCTGCGACTGAGCGAGATCTGGGCCACCTACCACTTGCGCTCGGTCTTGTGTAAAGGCCGCATAGCTTGGGAACTTTAGATGAAATTCCGGCCCTGGATAGTAGGGAGCGGATGGATTACCCAGATCAGGATTCGGCAAGGGCTGATCATTGCCAAAAGCAGCTCGGTAGAGTCGCAGGACGAAGGAACCTGTCTGTTGAAACTCAGGTTCAAAGAAGAAAGCGTCCGAGACTGCAATCCGTCGATTGTGGATACACACTGGATCTGCACCGCAGGATGTGATCTCGTTGGTCCAGTAGTCCCAACCGTTCTGGTCCGGTTCCCGCGCTAGAAAGTCGAGATAATGCTGGCGTACAAAATTGCGCGCGTCGTCGATGGGATTGAGCGGACCAACATTGTAGGTGCGAGAAGTAACGGGGCTGGGAATGAATCCATTTCGCCACGCTCTTGCCTTAAGCATTAAACTGTGGTCAATGAGGATGGACCCGCCTGAAGTAATGGATGGGTCAGACTCGCTGGGATCTTCTCCGTTTGTCGTGTAATGAGTTACCGCGCCTGGTGTGCCACAGGCGATATAAACATTTGTTGGTCCAGCCAGCACGCTGTCCAAATTGCTAAAAATTGGCCTCGCAACAGACACGTTTTCTGCCACTATTGCCGGGGCATAGCTTGGTGTGACGGCTCCCGTCCCCAGAACGCCGAAATCGTTACTGCCCCAAGCCCGGATCGTGCCTCCTTGGTATGTGTTACCTATAAGAGCAAAAGTGGAGTCACCTCCAGCTGCAACTGCAAATACGCTCGCGAGTGTGGGGACCGGGATCGGCATTGAGTGAGGAAGCAAGTCGTTGCTGCCTATCCCCAATTGACCGGAGTTATTGGCGCCCCACACTTTGATCATGCCTGCTGAGTCGACAATGCCTGTATGAGCATAACCAGCCGCAATACTGTCAGCTCGCAAATTGTCCAACTGAGTAGGCTCAGGATGGGGAACTGTGTCGCTTGTGCCAAGTCCCAAGCGTCCCAGATGGTTTCCGCCCCATGCCCAGACCGTACCATCAAACCGGACAGCAACCGTATGAGCCGCGCCTACCGCAATTGCTCGCACATTGGAAATGCCTGTTAAGCGAACAGGAGCCGGCCTCGTCACGGTACTACCGTCGCCCAATTGACCCAAAAAGTTGGCGCCCCATGCCCAAACGCTGCCGTCCTCGGCAGCTGCAAAGGAGGTTTCACTCCCAGCAGCTATCAACCAGATGCGCGGAAGCCCCTGAACCTGTGTTGGCGTTGGGTGGGGTGCAAAATCACTGCCACCGATGCCGAGCTCACCAATGGAATTCCAGCCCCACACCCAAACGGTTCCATCTGACTTTAGGGCTAGCGTGTGGCTAGCGCCTGCGGCAATTGCGACTACCGAACTCAGATTTGTCACTCTAACCGGTCTACTGCTATAAGTGACATCGAGCAATCCCGTACCTAATTGCCCATGCTCGTTTGTTCCCCAAGTCCAAACAGTACCATCGGCTTTCAAAGCAACTGAAAGATGCACACCGGCTGAGACGGCTTTTACGAACATCAGATCTTCAACCTGCACTGGCTGGTTGCGATTATTAGTGGTCCCATCTCCCAACTGCCCGTAGTAGTTGTGTCCCCAGGCCCATACTGTACCCCCGCGCAGCACGAGGGCGTGTCTCCCTTCCGCACTGATCGAAATTGCTCGCGCTTCCGAAAACAATATCGCCTCAAGAACGCTCGTGCTGGCGCTGTTAGTGTTGTTGTTGGGGTTGGGATCAGTTGTAGCGCTTGTGAGCGAAGCGGTACTGGTAACAGTGGCGCCACCGGAAGCTGTGACCTCTGTTACTACAACCATGCTGCCTGACATACTCGCACTCAGGGAGCCAAAGCTTGCTGTAACAGTTCCACCGTCGCTCTGTGCAGTCCCGTTGCAGAATCCTTGACTGGTCTCGCACGAAATGTAGCGCGTGCCACTGGGCAAAAGGATGCTAAGCTGAACGCCATTGGCTTCAGCAGGACCATTGTTGCGCGCTGTGATGGCGAAAGTAAGTTGTTGGCCAGAGGTTACGGGATTCGGAGCTGCCGAGAAAAATTGAATCTCGAGATCTGCGGTGGGCGTCGGTGTCGGAGTAGGTGTCGGTATTGGATATCGACGGGTGAACGTCAATGTTTGCGCATTCGTCAGATTAATAGGCACTGATTCCGAAGTGTGAGACGCAACCACATATCCTTCCGGCTCTCCGCCGCCGATTCCCACCACTGGGAAGAGTAACGGATTCTGACCGTAGCGCATCTGAATTGTTCCATCCCGATGCAATTCGATCTCGAAGTTGACCTGTTGTCCGTTTGGGGAACCGGGGCAGTCAGGGGAAGTAAATTTGACCCCTTGCCAGCGATAGATGACTCGGTCGTTGTCCGGAGTAATTGCATAAACATCACTATCTGAGCGAAAACATGTCCGCATGTCTAGATCATCCCAGAGCCCAGCGATCATCTCCCTACCATTCAAGACAGTAGTCGAGCTTATAGCGTCGTAAATGGGTGCATTCCCAAAATAGAGCACCCCGTTAGAGGAAATCCATACTGTTCTGTAGACGCGGTCGTAAAACGGAAAATCAAATGGGAGAAGAACAACGTTTACAAAATCATCGAAGTTGAGATGTAACGCGTCACCACCAGTGGAAAGCGAAGCAGCTGGCCCGGCAGTTATGGTATAAGGGTCGGCAACGGTTGGGCTTACTGAGACGTTAATTCCAGAGTCGGCGGCATTCCCAGCGTTGTCCGTGGTCCTAATAAGAAACGACCCGGCTGGGTGGCGGAACGGCACCTTGAGATTAACACTTTGCGCCGTTCCCGCGGCAGCAGGTCTCTGAGTAGCAAGCAAAAACGCCGTATTTGTATTCTGATCAACGAATCTTATCTCGTACAACGAAGCCTGACCAACATTCCCGTCGTCGCCTGGCGCCGTCCAATTGAGCATCACACTGCGATCTACTTGTGAGGCTATCCTCAAATCGCTAAATGGTGCTGGTGCAATATTGTCAACTTCCCCGGCATTCTGGAGTGTGCCTGCCGCACTAACT
>DATEUF010000205.1:0-4194 GCA_035283325.1 Pyrinomonadaceae bacterium
GCCTCAGACAAAAATCGCGACTGCTAGCTAGAGCTAGTGGGCGCGCTGCTTCGCGGCGATTGTCCCAGTAACCGGACGATCGCCGCAAAGGGGCCACACTCAAATAAGGTCAAGTAGTACCAGTTGATCAGCATTTCCATGGCCGGCGATCAGAATGTGAAGTCACTTGTGCACCGCACTTGGGTTGTAGGTTTAGCTCATGAGGTTCGAAGATCGCACACAGAATCTGCCCGCACGTTTGCGCACGATACAAATCTTCACGCTAGCACTGCTCGCCATCTGCGTGGTTCGCCTTTACAACCTGCAGGTCGTTCACGGCGACTACTACCGTGAGCGCGCTGTCAATCAACGGCTTCGCACTATACCCATTCCAGCGCCGCGCGGCATGATACTCGACCGTCATGGGAGAGTGCTCGTTGATTCACGTCCTATCTACGATGTTGTATTGCAGCGCGAAATTGCGCGGTCAATCGACCTGAATGAACTCGCTCGAGTACTCCCAACCGTCTTGGATGTAGATCCCGACTACCTCCAAGAGCGATTTGGCGAAATGAAAGCCAATCCGGCATATCAATCGATTCTGATCAAAGCGAACGCAACGATGGGCGACATTGCCTGGGTTGAAGCGCATTCACTGGAGTTTCCCTACCTACAAATCGAACAACGCCCGCAGCGCCACTATCCTGCAAACGGCTTGCTAGCTCACGTTCTTGGCTATGTCGGTGAAATTAGTTTCAAGCAGCTCGACTCTGCTGAGTACAAGAGTAATGGCTACAACGCCGGCGATGTGATCGGCAAGAAGGGTTTGGAGGCTACATATGAGCGATTCCTGCGCGGTCGGGAAGGAAGCCGGACTGTTATCGTCGACAGTCTGGGGCGAATTAGAGACGTTATCGAAGTGATTGAACCTGCGCCGGGCCAGGATCTAGTAACGACGATCGATCTAGACTTGCAAAAGGCTGCTGAAGAACAACTACAAAACTCGCCTTCGCAATGCGGCGTGATTATCGCGCTCGATCCCAACAACGGTGAGATTCTGGCGTTGGCTTCCTATCCTACGTTCGACCCCAATCTCTTCACGGATCGGATTGCCACTACGAAAGGGCGGGCGGAATACGCTGCGCTGCTGCGCAATCCTGAAACTCCTTTATACAACCGCGCAATCCAGGGCCGCTATCCTCCAGGATCTACTTGGAAGATACCGATGGCCGTGGCCGCCCTCCAGCAAGGCGTTATTACTCTCGATGATTCAAAGCTGTTCTGCGGGGGAGGTATACGCATCGGAAACAAATTCACTCGCTGTATGGGCCATCACGGCAAGCCGGATTTGCATACTGCAATCATGAAGTCTTGTGACGGTTATTTTTATCGGCTTGGTCTGAAGATGGGACTCACTGGGATCATGGACATGGTCGAGGAGTTTAGGCTTAACAAAGCGACCGGAATCGATCTTCCACATGAGCTCGTGAGTTGGACACCATCACCTGAGTTCAAAGCTCGCTTCAATCCTAATAGTCCTGAGTGGACCGATATCGACACTGTCTACGCTTCGTTTGGCCAGGTTTACGACTTCGTAACTCCCATCGCTCTGGTACGATCGATTGCTGCTGTGGGTGTGCAGGGCCGGTTATACACACCGCATCTTTTGAGGGAGGTAAGAGCTGCTAGTCATCCCGGGGACGATTATTATCGTGAGGCGATGAAGTTCGACCCAGCCATCGCAGGCGTGGTGCGAATGACACAGGAGCAAGACGAAGCGGTCGTCAAGGCAATGTGGTCGGTCGTCAACGAGGCGGGAACAGCGGCTGGCATCCGCCAGGCGGAGCTTGACATCGCGGGCAAAACTGGCACGGCCCAAGTTGTGGGACTCGGCAAGGATGTTGGAAAGAACAAAGACCATTCCTGGTTTGTCTCATACGCGCCGGCCTTTGCGGCTGAGATCGCAGTGCTTGCTCTGATTGAGAATTCCGGCTTTGGTTCGCGGCATGCAGCTCCTGCCGCGCGAGCTATCTACGACGTTTATTTCGAGAAGGCACAACCGCTAAACGAAGTGCCCAAGCAAATTGCACAAATACCAGAGACCGCTGACTAAGCCTATCCGGCCGAATTGGGTAATCGGGGGTTTCGCGTCTTTTATCATCCGCACGCCATGGCGCGCGAGATGATCTTGAGTCGGTTCGATCTCACCAACCGAGATGATATACATGCGCGAATCCTCGTCAGTTGCTCTCGCTTTTGACAGCCATCTCATTTCGGCGCAGGAAATCGACGGCCGCCGCAGAAAAACCAACGGGATTCTTCGAGATGAAGGCCATGTGATGTGCCCGCTAACCATATGCAACTGCGAATGCGGCAGGCAGCGCCATAGGAATGTCCAACCAGATGGGCCGGCCCAAGCCCAAACGCATGGATTAGCGAGATGAGGTCGTCAACGTGCCGGCGATATGTATAGTCGTCTGCGCCGTTAGTCGACGAGTTTGGTTGATGATAACGCCGAGTATAGGAGATTACGTGATATTGCTGCGCGAGTGTGGCCGCCTGTTGATTCCAGGTACGGTAATCACCGAGAGCTCCATGCACGAGGATAACCAGTTCACCCCTTCCCTGTTCGGTATAGCCAATTCGATGCCATTAACTCTTATTTAGGACTTGCGTACCGCTTCTCGACAGCGATACTACCTAGTAACCTTAGGTGATTTCACTCATGACTAATGGGTATTAGGCTGCTTTTAAGGAGCCGTACCCAAGCGCGACGACTGCGCTAAGGCCTCAGATTAAGAGCAGGAAGTGGGGGCCAGCTTAAATGTGGAGCATCAATTTTGTATCGACCACTTTCCTACTGAATCCGCGCTGGCATGAGTGTAATTACTTATTCCGCTAAGTAATTGCTCGGTTTCCCGTCATGAACAGAGTCTTTAAGATCGAGTTGAGCACTGATCGGAGGTGGGATTATGTTAAAGATTCAAAGAAAGTTTATTGAAAGTTGTCTGCTTATACTGCTGCTAACAACCTTGTTCCTGTTGGTTTCGTTATCCGCCACAGCACAGGAGCTGACGAACTCACAGGCCACTCTCGATGCGGTCGCCAGCAAAGGCGAACCTGCTGAAATGAAACATCCAAGTGAGACGGCGATCACTACGGCACCGGTCTACAAAGATTTTATGGGTGTAACTTTGGGCATGGGCGCTGATGAAGTTAGAGCAAAGCTTGGGCACCTTAAGGACAAAGGCGAGCACCAGGACTTTTTCGTGTTCTCTGAATCACAGTCGGCGCAGATCGTGTACGACGATCAAGGGCGAGTCACTGTAATTTCCGTCGACTACATGAGCAAGGATGACGGAACGCCATCACCTGTTTCCGTACTAGGCGAATCAGTGCAGGCTAACCCAGACGGCTCGATGTATCAGCTCAAGCGATACCCGGCAGCAGGTTACTGGGTGGCTTACAGCCGGACCGCTGGAGACAATCCGATTGTTACTATTACGATGCAAAAAATGTAGGCGCGGTGAGTTTGAAGGCGAGGTATAGGATTGGAAACACAAGAATTACTGGTTCTAAATAAGTTCAAACACCTTCCGACCATTACGTGTCCTAACTGCATGATGGTTTGGTTAGCTCCCGGTTTGGCACAAGGCGACACTTACGAGTGCAGGAGTTGCCAGCTCAGCTTTGTTGTGCGAAGACCCAACGAAAAGATTTCACAGCTTTTCCAACGAACTTCTTCCCCACAATCCTCAGCTTCCGACGACTAATTAGTCAAATGTGGGCGCGACGCTGTGTTGTGACGACTCGCTCAATCGCCGCGCCACGGCGCATGCGCACACAAGCGGTCACCCGGTCATTGCATCGGCAGCGACAGGAGAGCGTTGGTTGTATTGCTATCCTGATGGTGCCTTTGCAGAGTATTGAGTATCGATTGGGGAGATTTACTTTCCAGATTCCCATACGTGGACAAAAACATCAGGAAGATTCTGCTAGCCAACCGTAAAAAATCGAAGTCAACGGGCACACGTCCGCCGTCGAGCGGAAAACCAGGTATCAAATTGAAAATTGCAAGCGCAATGTTGATGTATCCGAGCCACATCAGTATTGAAACTACAGGCGTTTGCGCGACGGGAGTTTGTGTCACCGCCTCCCCGGACCAGCCCAACACCCAAGCCAAAGCCAAACAGATAACGCCGATCAGGAAGCTTG
>DATEUF010000206.1:0-6176 GCA_035283325.1 Pyrinomonadaceae bacterium
GTCCACCGTGATGACCGTCGCACTCGCACTCGCAAAGTCGCCACCGGTCAACACCACCGTCGTGCCACTGGCACTCAGCGCCATGCCGTCATTATTGAGCAGCATCGCCAGCTGGCCTCCACTGACGCCAACTTCAAACACACCGGCGGTCAGCTTGATGTCCACGCCCGTGGCAACTACCGTGATGTCGGTTCCGTTGGTGGTGAAGGTGAAGGTGTTCGCGCCGGCGATCGTCAGCACGCCGCCCAGGTTGACCGTCAGGTCGGTGATGGTGACACTCTGTGTGCCATCGACAATTCCAAATTCAGTCGCACCAGTATTATTAAATGCAACAGAAACACTACCACCCACCCCTAATACGGCCCCACTGAGGTTATTTCCATTTAGAAGTAGCGTGCCTGCAGTAGCACCCATTGCAACTGTGCCATCTGCTTTAAGAAGGAAGTTAATCGAGCTATTTTCCGTGCCAACTACGAAACTGCCCGCTCTCATCAGTGCTGAGACATTCAAAGCTGATGCCGTGAAATCACCGCCCGCTTTTATGAAGCCAAAATCACCACTCAGCTCGGTAACATTGCCAATATTAATTTCCAGGATACCGAGACCATCATCAATGTTACCGGTCACTGATCCGCCATTTAGCAGATAGGTATCCTTGGCGGTGCCACCGGTGAGGTTTTGGACGTGGGTGAAGCTGATGGCGCTGAACCCGGCGATGGTCACCATCCCTGAGTTGAGCCCGGTCAGATCCCAGACTGTATCTGCGCCAACATCGACAAAGATGGTGTCATCGAAACTGATCAGCGAACCGATGATAGTACCGACGTCGTTGTAGATTCCGTTGCCACTAAGGGCACCGGTCACCTCAACATCGGGGGTGCCGTTGCTGTTGTTGTCGAAGATGCGGTACGTGATCGCGCCGGTATCGGCAACCTCCGCCGCCAGCGTCCCGGCCGGCGATTCGGT
Source organism: Pyrinomonadaceae bacterium (assembly GCA_035283325.1). Lineage (GTDB taxonomy): Bacteria > Acidobacteriota > Blastocatellia > Pyrinomonadales > Pyrinomonadaceae > PSRF01. The sequence goes on from DATEUF010000206.1 coordinate 967, forward strand.
CAGTGCAGCCGTGACCGATCCAGTGTCGGTCGGCGCTCCGGTACCACCCAGTAGCACCCGCTGTCCGGCGGCAAGAACTTCGGCCATTACCGCCGGGCCGTCTTCATGACTGAACCCGAGGACGTGGCCTATCTCATGGAACAGTACGGTGAGGAGATCGACCCTGCCGAAGGCGTCGCTACCAGCACCGGCGGCCAAACGGTAAGCGGTCAGCGCGACGCCGAACTCGCTGCTGTCCCCCGGGGTGGGATCGACGAACCAGCCGTAGCCGGCTGCGTCGGTGTCTATATATATGGTGTCGCCCTGGGCCTTACCGAGGATGCCGCCAGACAGATCGCTGATCTGGACTGTGAGGGCATTGAGCCAGTCGAGTTGTTCAGTGGAGAGAGTTGTTTCAGACCAGAGCCGAAGGGCTTGCTGGAAAAGTGCGTAAAGTTGCTCGGAAGTGAGCGTGTTGGTGTTGTCGGTGGAGGTAACGGCGGCGCCGTCAAACAGAAGGTATTCAGCAGTGTCCGCATCGACAGGCGGAGCACGCGGCATGGCGTCGTCAGTGGGGGGTGCGCGCGGCATATCTGCATCATCGGCCGGCGGGGCACGCGGCATGGCGTCTGCGACGGGTTCTGCGCCCGGCAGACTGGCATCGGACGGCGCGGGATTGGGGATTTCATCCAGAGACGCAGAAACCATAGATTCATCCAGAGACGCAGAAACCACAGCTTCATCTAGGGGCGCAGAAACCACAGCGGCACCTTGCAGGGCTGCATCAGAGGCTTGATCTTCAGAATTATTCGTGACTTGTTGAATTACCGGGGGTGCGCGGGCTTCCGAGTCATTCCCACGGTCCGTGGAGGGGAGCGTATCACTTTCGATATTCAGTGATACCTGCGCGGCATCGCTGGTACCAACCTCGCCCGTCTTAATAGTCTCGCGGTTCAACTCACTTCGGCTGGAACGGTTGTTTTGCTGCAGGCGAAGTACGGCTGCAAGATTGCTGATTACCAGGTAAGAGTCCGAGTTCCCGCTCCCCGAATCAGCAATACCCAGCGCCTCACTTACCAGATCAGATACCTGCAACAGCAGGTCGTCACTTTCATGTGAGACGGAGCCGTTGCTACCGGAGGTACCAGAGAGGTTATAGGTGGTGTCACCAACTCCCAATAATTCGTTATCTTGAGTGATATTGCTCGTGCCCAATGCCGGTACTTCTGCCCGACCCTCAGTATCGCCAGCCGAATGACTGTTGGCAGACGGCATGGTGTAGGCGTCCTCATCGTCGGCCGTGACAATCGGCGATGCCTCGTCCTTGCCTACCGAGGGGTGTGACTCAGAATCAAGCAGAGTATTTGCCAAAGACAACGCATAGTTGGTTTGATGCTCTGCAACAACTGAACCGGTTTCGACAGAAGCATGAACGTCTGTGACCTGCGTCAAGCTGGCGAGCAACACGGGATCAATAAACCAGCCGTTACCCGCAGCGTTAATATCAATGAACAGCGTGTCGCCACGCAACTCGGCAACCAGGTCGCCTTCAAGATCGGCTACTTGGATACTGAGATTATCCAGCCAGCCAGCCAGCGGTGATGCGGAGAAGCTCTGGATAACCTCATCCAACACATGATTCAGTAGTTTTTGGCTAACCGTGTGGTCTGATTCAACACCTGAAGATTCGTCAACAGTGGTCTGGTTAAATTCTTGATAGATATAACTGTTTGCTTTGATACCGACCACAAGATCAACTGGGGCGGCACCCGCCTGTGATGCGTCGTGAAGCTCGACCGTTTCAGCAGCAGCGTAGTTTGATTCAACACCTGAAGATTCGTCAACAGCGGCCTGGTTAACTTCTTGATGGGTATAACTATTTGCTTTGATGCCGACCACAAGATCAACTGGGGCGGCACCCGCCTGTGATGCGTCGTGAAGCTTGATTACTTTAGCAACCAGATCAGCCACAACAGAATGTAAATCAATGCGCCCGCGTTCTACACTCGTCACAACCTTCTGCACATCGGTTGCTTCAACCTCATCACTGGCCGTATGCCATCCCTTAGGCCACACGACATCCAGTCTGTCCCGGCCGCTTTCCGATTGCTCGGCTGCGTGCGTTTCGGCTACGTTGTCGATTTCTTGAATGATGGCAGCGACGTCATTTGCCTGAGCGTCGTCCTGAACCAGACGCGCAAGTTCAGCTGAGATTGGGTCGGCGGAAAGAAGTAATCGGGGTTCTAAAGATTCAAGACGAAACTCGGACTCACACTCAGCTTCAGCTGTCGTTTTGTAAGCGCCTCCCCCCCCCTCAGGTGGGTCTAGCTTCCTCCACCAACTCCGCATAATCTTTATATTTTTTTATCATTAATTGAAGTTATAAATTAACCAGACAAACTCATGATGTAACTAGCGTGGTTTTCAGTTTACACCACAGAAGCACGAAACGATATTAACGATTTAATTAAAAGTATAAACAATATTAACTTTAAAAATATAAAGAAGTCAATCTATAAAAAATATAGAACTTTTGTTCAGTTATGACACTGCGGTGGTTGCCAGTGAAACAAAAGTGCAAGCACGCATTGTGCCAATTATTTAAGCTATTGATTTATTGCAAATGTAATTCCAGCGGACTAACAACACTTCCCGTATACAGGAAGTATTGTCGCTTGATTTCCCGATTTCGGGATTCCCTATAATGAAACGCCGCGACCACAACCTGTTTTATTTCGTCTTGAACTTTACATAACACTTAAGACCTGCAGGTATAGCGTTATTCGGATTGGCCAAAGCAAGGCGTACCCGAATGGTGCCGCTGGCCGCGTCGATGATCTGATCGATAAGTATTACCTTTGCATCGTAGGTTCCACTCTTGGGGCCGATGGTTGTTACCTTGCCATGCATGCCTTTTTTGATGGTGCCGAAGCGTTCCGCAGGCACCACCACTTCAACATTCAGTGGATCAAGACTGACCACCGTCATCAGTGGACTGGTCTCGACATACTCACCGGGATCCTTGTCACGTTCCACGACCACGCCATTTATAGGACTGATAATCTGGCGCAACTCGAGTTGTTCCTGCGCCTGTTTTAATTGCTGCTTTGAGATCAGCACCTCGGTATCCATTTCATCTTTCTCATGAATGGAGATCAGTTCTTTTTTGAAAAGGTCTTCGTTGCGTACCGCCTTGCGTTCACCAAATTCAACACGGGCTCTCGCCAGTTCAACAGCCGCCTGCTCAGGACCGGAAACCAGCTTGGCCAATATCTGTCCACGCTTAACGCGGTCGCCACGCTGCACCATCACATCACTCAATACGCCGGATACCGCGGGACTGATATCGATCCTCGTGTTTGGCTCCAGCATACATTCGAGCTCATCGTCTGCCGACGGGGCTTTTGCTGCGGCACTCAGCGAGAACATCATGGCCAGCACACCCATTACCAATTTTAATTTGATTGTAAAACGCACTTTTATCTCCCGCTTGATCTGTACATGAAATTACGAGGTTTGTGGTTGCATGAGTAAGCTGGAGCAATATTCGCTCCGCTTCATTTCTACAGGCATTTCTTCAAAGCTGCAACCAAAGATTAATGCCTTCAATATCGGCTTCGTTTAATGTACCCACAGCATGCTTCAGGCGCAGACTGTTAAGCAGGTAGTCATAACGGGCGCGCGAATAATCTCTTTTTGCTGCGTATGCGTCGCGTTGAGCATCCAGCACGTCCAGACCAGTGTAAAGCCCCGACCGGTAGCCCTGCTGTTTCGACTGCAATGCAAGCTCTTGCGAGCTGACCGATTTTGCAAGGGCATCAACTTTGCTGATGGCACTAATGATTCCAAAGTAGGACGCTCGTGCAGCACGTTGAACGGCACGCTGCATCTCGATCAGGTCCTGCAGTGCCTTCTGGTGAAGTTGCTCAGAGCGACGAGTGCGCGAGCTGACAATGCCCCCTTGGTAGATCGGTATATTCAAGCGCAACATGATATCCTTGGTCGCAGTCTCGCTAGGGCCGCCCAGACCAGCAGAATCGTCTGCATTGCGATCATTCAACCTTGCGGTCAAATCCAGTGTTGGCATGTGGCCGGCCTTTTGCAGCGACACATCGTATCGGCTGGCGTCTACTGTTCGTGACAGCGATACCACCCGCGGGTTTTGGTTAATCGCTGCCTGCATCCAGTTTTCCGGATCACGGGGTTCAGGATAAACCAGTTTCAGGTCATCTTTCAGTGTTGCGAGTACGCCCGACAGCTCGCCCACCATTTCTCGCAGTGCCTGCAGTTTGTCATCCCGGGCACTGTTAGCGCTGATCTCAGACGCTTCCACACTGGCATAACGAGCCTGGGCATCGTACAGCTCTGTCTTACGCGCCATACCACCACTCATCATGCCCTGTACAAGATCCAGCTGTCTTTGCACAGCTACTTTCTCCGCTTCAGTAAAACCGGATTCATCAGCCGCTGCTAGCGTTTCAAGATAACGTTCCGCTGTCCGCAAAATTAAATCCTGTTGCTTGCTGGCGAATTCCGCATCCGCGCGCAGCACGTCTGCTTTAGCCTGGCGATAACCTGTGTAGATGGCCCAGTTAAAAAGAGGCTGTGTCAGGGTAAGAGAATAGTCCTTTGTCAAATATTCCTTCTTACCCACTGGCTGAAGAAAATTGCTCGAAGTTTTGACATCCTGGGCAGTTTTACTCCGCGAATACTCAAAACCCAGTTGCGGCAACATTCGTCCGGCTGTCTCCTTAACCATTTCGCCTGCAGCTGTATGTGCATACTGTGCGCCAAGAATCTGCGGGTCGTTAAGCAGTGCCTTGCGATAAACCTCCATTAGATCTTCTGCCAATACCGGCTGAGCGATCGACACTATACAGGCCACACATATCGACTCTATTACCTCCGATATTATTCCCCGTTCAAACATATTTCACTCCTTATTATCATATATTGTTGGCTACTGGGAGCCATTCCCCCTGAAACTCAGAACAAAGACAAGGTCATTATTATTGAGCTTTACATAATTCATGACTGTTAAGTGATTTACCGTAGGGCGGGCTTTGCCCGCCGCGTCGGGCGTAGCCCGACTGACCTGCCCCCTATAGCCCTGCCATCGATAAGTAGCAAAGCCCTTGGGTTACGAGCTTAAACCATTTCACTGCTCGGTTGTATTTCACCATCTTTGTTCTGACGGTGCAGTGCTGCAAATTTCGCAGGCGGCATCCTGT
>DATEUF010000207.1:0-12388 GCA_035283325.1 Pyrinomonadaceae bacterium
CCAAGCTAGATTCATTACGGCTGTGCCGCCTGATGTGCCGCGATGGCTTGCCTCGCGGTAGCTGCCAAGAACCGACTTGGGCTGCGCCCTTCTGCTTATGTTCATCTCACGGCTAGTTGAACCAAGGGGCTGCTTTTCCCCGCTTCGGTAGCGAATTGCAAGAACCGCGAAGGAGGGCGTAGCCCAAGCGCTAGAAGCAGCTGAACCCGCGAGGCAAGCCACCGCGGCACATCAGGCGGCACAGCCGTAACCACGAGCAATGGGTTTCCTTTGACATCTGCCAGTACCGCGCTGGCTGGTGAACTCCGTGGCCGCCCATGTCGATTCAAATGTTCGAGGACGCTTTTTGGAAATGGGGCGGCCACGGAGTTCACCAGCCGGCCAAAGCCGGCAAATGTCAAAGGGAAACCCCGCAAGCGACCATTTCGTGCTCATTTGCTATAACGTCTTCTATCCATGGAAGTTAGTTATAGCTTAGCTCGAGTGGTTTCTAAAGAGTGCCGCCCCTACAAACCGGCGAGGCAGGTGGCCCCTGACTAGCTACTTTGAAACCACAGCGACGGTCGGCTGCACTGGGTTCTCCTGGGAGGTCAATATTCTCATCTCTTCAGTTGCCGAGACCAGACGTGTGCGCCAGATGAACAACGTTGAGGCGATCAGCGTCACTGTGCAGGCCAGACCACCTTCAATCCCATAGGCGCCGCCAGTCAACCAGCCTGGGCCAAGATTGGTGCCTCTCAAGAGGGGATTCGGCGCAATCTCTGTTATGCCGCTTACGGGCAGACCAAAAAGGGCGCCCAGGGTCCAGTTCCAACTCCAATGTACTCCCAGCGGAAACCATAAACTCCTCGTGCGTAGGTAGGCAGCCGCCAACCAGACTCCGGCCAGTGCTGTGTTGATAGAAGCGAAGGGCTGTATCACGTTGGGATTGCTCAGATGCACTGCAGCGAAGGGAATAGAGGTCAGCAGAATTCCCATCCAGGCCAGTCGTGCGCGTGCGAAGGTCTGCAACGGATAACCTCTGAACAAGGCTTCTTCTGCGAGTGCTGCTAAGATGAAGAGTGCCGCCGAGAGAATGAGCGTTTGGGTTATTGGAAGGATCGAGCTCCAATTCGGCCCAGCGAAGCGGAGTCCGCCTCCGACTGTCGCCATCGCCGTCGCAACACCAAGCGAAAGTAATCCCAGCAGAGATCCCACCAGCAGATCGCGAAGCCAGCCCAGGTGAAGTGATAGGCCCAACGTTCGGCAGGGTAATCCTTCAAGCCAACGGGTACAGACATAGCCGCTGACGAGCGCAGCAACGAGCAGATTTAGCCGGTAGACTACATTTTCAAGATATCGTCCGTGACCGAACGTTGGAGCGACATTGAAAAGGATCGCGTAGAAGACACGTACGAGTGAGCCGATTAGGAACAGTGCCGCGATGTACGCAGCGGCGAAGATGAGCAGCCTCCAACCACTGCGGAGCCGGCCGGCGGCATTAATAAAGAGCTGTGGTAATGTCATGGTTCACAATGCTCCTATGGTAAACTTTGACCGCCTTTCATGACCAACTTACCGCCAGATCCCGACTTGCAAACGTCGAAATCCGTGAAGCGGCGGCGCCTGCTCTTACTTTGGGTTCTTGGTCCCATTGTGCTCTTCTTGCTGGCCATAATCATCTCACAACAGTTGTGGCTATGGACCGTGATCCGACCGGATACTGCGTCTGACACACTCGTCCTGTATGCCTTATCCACATTAAATTTTGTTGCTTTCGTGGTTTTTTCCTCCATCCTGGCCCGTAATCTGGTCAAGTTGCGACGAGAGCGAAAGGAGCAGCAACTAGGTTCGAGGATAAAGACGCGCCTACTAATCTATTTCATATCGCTAAGCTTTTTGCCAATAACAGCGATGGCGGTTTTTTCCTATCTGTTTTTGAATCGCTCGCTCGAGAAGTGGTTCAGTCCCTTTCCTGAAGAGCTGGTCGAGGAGGCGAAAGAACTCCGGCGCCAGTCGCTCATCAACCAGAACCGCAGCCTTGGCGAAACAGCTTCGCTGCTCGCGACAATCATAAGCACGCAAGGCGAGGCTGATAGACAGCAACTTCTTGATGCGATTGTTGCGCAGGGCAGTCTTTCGGCAATTGAGATCATTGATTTGAACGGTAGTGTCATTGCTCGCAGTAGTGCCAAGCTCTCCGAAAATGATGCGCAGGAATTGGACGCGTTGCTTGAAGAGGTTCGTAAAGGAATTTCCAATGATGAAAGACTTGCGGACGGCAAAGGCTTCGATCTGATCACCGTTCCGCTTTCGCCCGCGCAACTGCTTGTTGTTGTTCCGGTCAGACGGCCGGATGAACTGAACGAGACAATTACCGATTCACAAGGCGAGTACCAGAAACTAGTTAAGAAACAACGGAAAGTGCGAAGCCTGGGAATGTCCACGCTGGGCCTAATGACCCTCATGTTGTTGTTCGTTTCCAGTTGGGCCGCTATCTACCTGGCCCGCGGTATTGCAACGCCGATCAAGGCTCTGGCCGAAGCCTCGGATGAAGTCGCGAGAGGAAACCTCTCTCATCGCGTGCCGACCGCCGCTGCCAACGATGAGTTGGCTATGCTGGCCCATTCATTCAATCAAATGACTGCGCAGCTAGACGAGAACCGGCGCTGCATCGAAGCAGGCGCTGCGGAGTTGCGAGAAAAGAACCTGGCACTCGAGGAAAGGCGAGACTATATCGAGACCGTGCTCGAATCGCTATCAACTGGAGTTGTATCCCTGGATGAAAACGATCGCGTAACAACCCTCAATGCCTCAGCGGCACGTGTACTGCGACTGGAAAGGGCACCGGGCCTCAACGATACTCTAGGCAGGCTCATTCGCGCTGAAGACGAGATAATCATCAGCCGTCTGTTACGCCGCGCCCGCCGCACGGGGCAAGCTTCCGAGCAGGCGCAACTTGCGGGACGGGGAGCACATGACCAGATGTTGCCTGTGGCCCTCACGGCGACAGCCTTGAGGCGTACTTCCGATCGCGGCTGTGGCGTGGTCCTGGTTATTGAGGACTTGTCTGAATTGCTGGCTGCCCAACGGGCCGCTGCCTGGAGCGAAGTTGCTCGCCGGATGGCCCATGAGATAAAGAACCCTTTAACGCCAATCCAACTCTCAGCCGAGCGCATCGCCAGGAGTTATCACCGGCACAACGGCAATGGCGACCAGAAGGAAACGAACGAACAACCAGAAGGACCCACTTCCGACAAGCGTGTTGCTGCCGTAATTGAGGAGTGCACCAACACCATTTCACGCGAGGTGGCGGGATTAAAGTCGATGGTGGATGAGTTTTCACGATTTGCACGTTTGCCTGTGGTCCGACTGGAACTGGCAGACTTGAACGAAGTGATCCGCCATGCAGTCGCTTTATATGAAGATCGAATTGATGGCGTCAGGATTGAACACCGACTCGATCCGTTGTTGCCGTCGACGTTCCTGGATTCAGAGCAAATGCGCCGAGTCTTTGTAAACCTAATCGATAACGCTTTGAATGCACTGGCGGAGGTTAACGAACGTCAAATCTCAATTACTACACGTCAGGATTCTGGCAGAGGTCTGCTGGTGGCAGAGGTGTCTGATACTGGCCATGGAGTCAGACCCGCAGATTTCAAGCGACTTTTCCAGCCATACTTTTCGACGCGTGGCAGCGGCACGGGACTGGGATTGGCGATTGTCCAGCGCATTGTCCTGGAACACCGCGGCCGCATTCGAGCCGAGCCCAATCATCCGCGCGGAGCAAGGTTCTTGATCGAGTTACCAGCTGCCGGAGGAATCATGCAGGATGCCTGATTTGATTCTTATCGTTGACGACGAACGCAGCATACGCGACACGCTCGGGAGCGTAATGCAGGACGAAGGATTCGCTGTGGATGCGGTCGCCTCGGGGGAAGAATGTCTGAAGGCTCTGGAGACTCGAGCCTACGACTGCATCCTGCTTGATGTCTGGCTACCAGGCATGGACGGCCTGGAAACTCTGAGTGGATTGAGAACTGCTGGCTCGGATGCCGCCGTAGTGATCATCTCCGGCCACGGCAACATCAAGACGGCGGTACGCGCGACCAAGCTCGGCGCTTTTGACTTCATTGAGAAGCCCTTGTCCATCGACAAAACTCTCCTAACCGTTCGCAATGCTCTCAGACAGCGGCAACTCGAACTTATGAATGCCGAGATGGCCGCAGAACTTAGAAAGCAATACACGATGGTCGGGGAGTCTGTGGCTATGCGCGCCCTGCGCAAGCAGATCTCAGTGGTGGCCCCGACCGATGGACGAGTGCTGATATATGGTGAATCGGGCACCGGAAAAGAGTTGGTTGCCCATGCGCTTCATGCTCAATCGCGGCGCGCAGCCGCTCCATTCATCGAAGTGAATTCCGCGGCCATACCCGAAGAGTTGATCGAATCCGAACTTTTTGGCCACGTGAAGGGAGCATTCACGGGCGCCACAGCGGCGAAAAAAGGAAAGTTCGAGCTGGCTGATGGCGCCACGCTTTTTCTCGATGAGATTGGCGATATGAGTCAGAGCGTGCAATCGAAAGTTTTGCGCGTGCTCGAGGAACAGAGATTCGAGCCTGTTGGCAGTGGAAATGCTGTTAGTGTGGATGTCCGAGTCATAGCTGCCACCAACAAGAGTTTGGACAATGAGATTGGACAGGGAAAATTCAGGCCCGACCTTTTCTATCGTCTCAATGTCATTCCCTTCGAGTTGCCACCACTCAGGGAGCGTCTGGAAGATGTGCCACTGCTCGTAGACTATTTCAATCAGCACTTTTCAAAGAGTTATGGCAAAGAACCCAAGCAGTTCTCAGATGACGCGATAGAGGAGTTGCAGAATTATTCCTGGCCCGGAAATGTTCGCGAACTAAAGAATACGATTGAGCGAGTGGTTATCATGCACCCGAGAGTAGGACTGAGCGCGGCTGATCTGCCGGCGCGTGGCAAGGAGGAGGCGCCGGCTGTCTCATTCAGGTTCCCGTCATTCAAGGATGCGACGGATGCATACCATCGTGAGTTTATACAACGAAAGTTGGAGGAGGCAGATGGCAACGTCTCGCGCGCCGCTGAGCTGATGGGCGTTGATCGCAGCCATCTGTACCGCCGAATGCGGGCACTGGGAATTCAGACGCGCAGTGAACGCGCCGGGGCTGCTTGAGCGGCAAGCTAGCGAGCGCACTCGCCATTTGAACGGGTTACGAGCGATCCAAAACGCAACTGGTATTCGGCTGAAGTAAGGAACGAGCAGATCAATGCTCGCTGGGTTTCAATATCGCCTAGCTGGTAGCGGTTCATTTGGCCGAGCCAGAAATCAAAACCCTCAGTATCCGGATCACGCCTGAGGTAACCAAAATACTGCATCAAAACGAAGGCTGAGTTGTACTCGTGTTCGCTGAAGGCCGGGTTCTCAGCGACTTTGCGTAACACAGTAGCGCGTGTGTCTGTGCCGGCTTCCAAACTACTAACTAGCGCATACTTTTCCGCCGGTGTCAGCGCGTTACCGGTATTTGCCGCCAGGGCTTCAACATACTCAGCCGCCCCCATTGTCGACGGATACAGCGCATTGAAAGCTGCTCGTTGCACAAACGAGTTAGCGAATTCTGTTTTGCTCTTGTCGAGTTGAGGTCCAGCAGTAACCTCGAGGCGGTCTCTCATAAATTGAGCGTAGCCGGGCGGATTGGCTACTGCCGCCTTGTAGATGCGATAGACGTATGCTCCAGTGGTCTGAAATTCACGCTCAAAGAAGAAGGCGTTGGAGACCGCCACCCGCCGGCTTTGCACGCAGCTTGCGTCAGAACCGCATGCGGTAATCTGACTCGTCCAGTAATCGAGTCCTTCAGCATCAGGCGCGCGACCAAGAATGTCCAGATATTGCTGATAGACAAAGTATTGTGCGTTGTCGATGGGATTGGTTCCCGCTGAGCCGGTGCCTTCGAACCTCACTTTCAAACTCCCCGCATCAACTCCTACCAACTCTTGCGCGATTGGCAGATCTGTGAACGCCAGCGCTATGGCCTCTCGGGTCGGCTGCAATTGCGAGAAGCTCAAGACCACAAGCTGATTTGTTCCGGTGCCAAAACTGCGTCCGGCGGGCAAAGCGAGCGCCACTCCAATCCGTCCTTTACCGGCGCTTGCCTGGTTTACCTGTAAGGTTGCGGTCTCCGCGTTATTGCCCTTGGTGGCTGATGTGAAGCGGAATTGTTCTGGGTCGAACATCAAATTGAACGCCAGCGCGTTCTCTCCGCCCTGAGCATCGAGTTCTATCTGTACAGTCCGTTCGCCCGCTTGCTCCAGGCCTTCTCTTACACGTACCACTCGGGCCATACGCGTTTCCTGACTTGCGCTTGCCACAGTGTTTGAGTCTTTCGCGGCTGTTGATGATGCGGAAGGCGCGGACGGGCCACCAGCAGGACCAGTCGGGTCCAATCCGGATGCGAAGCGGCCTGCTTGTACCCAGTCAGACACTGTTATCGAACCATTACCCAACCCAGAGCGCGGAGCACAATCAGCTTTCTGAAATTCGCTACCCATACTGACAACGTCCACTCCGGCGGCGAAACGACCGATCTGAACCCAATCGGCAATTGACACACTGCCGTTGTTGTTGCCGTTAGGACGCGGCGACACGTCACCTTCAAAGCCTGTAACGATCGTCAGGGTTCCGGAGACAAACGCCGTCGGCAAGACCTCGGCGGCTGCATTTGCTACTTCTCGCACCACGGGCGCATTTCCGAACGTAATCTGCGTCGGCGTTGCCGAAGCAACAGTAGCGAGCGTGAATGACACCACCACGAGCTGCCTTGTACCAGCCGCGAAGCTCATCCCTGAGGGCAATGATAAGGCTACGCCATAGTGACCCTGAGCCACCTGACTGGTGTTCAGATTCAGTGTTGCGCCAGATGAATCGGCGCCTACAGTTGCCGTGGGGTTGCTTAACAGCGTGGTGTCGTAATTGAGGCTAAAGCCCAACGCGTTTTCATCTCCCTGGGCGACTAACTGAATCGCTATGTTCGCTGTGCTTCCTGATGCACTTGTACTGCTAAGGATGCTCAGAAGTCTCGGATTGGGCGCGATCGTAAAAGATGTCTGGTTAGACGTGCCGCCTGCCGGCGCGGGGTTGATTACGGCTACGTTCGCGGTAGATACGGCGGCAATGTCGGCAGCAGGGATCTGGGCGCCCAGTTGCGTACTGCTGATGAAGTTTGTTGTACGGTTCTGGCCGTTCCACGTTACGACTGAAGTGTTGACAAAGCCGGTGCCGTTTACAGTCAGCAGGAAGTCGGGACCACCCTGCAGCGCAGTCGCTGGTGCAATGTTGGAGATAATAGGCAGCGGGTTATTTACGCTCAAGTCGCTCGAATTTGAGGTACCGCCGCCGGGCGCCGGCGTGAAGACCGTGATTGCGAAAACGCCGCCCGAGCTGACGTCCGCCGCGCTAATTTGCGCAGTCAATTGAGTCGAGCTGACAAAGATTGTGGGACGATCACTTCCGCTGAAGCGGACTACGGAACTGCTCTTGAAAAGTGTGCCATTCACGGTCAGCGTGAAAGCTGCAGCGCCAGTAGTTTTGGTTGTTGGCGAAATGCTTGTCAGCGTCGGCACGGGATTGTTGATTGCCAACTGGGCCGGAATAGCAGTGCCACCGCCCGGTGTGGGACTGAAGACTGTGATGTTTGCTATGCCAGTCGCCGCGATATCGGCCGCTGCGATTTGTGCAGTTAACTGAGTGGAACTTACAAAACTAGTGGTACGGTCAGCGTTGTTCAATCGGACTATTGAACCGCTAACAAAGCCTGTTCCATTTACTGTAAGTGTAAAGGCGCTGCCACCAACAATCGCTGTAGCTGGAGAGATACCAGTAATGACAGGTAGTGCGTTATTGATCACCAGCGTTATCGTGGAAGAGGTTCCACCGCCGGGTGCAGGATTGAATACTGAGATGTTAGCAGAGCCGGCCGTTGCCAGATCCGTAGCCGGGATCTGCGCCTGCAACTGTGTAGCATTAACGTAGGACGTCACTCGAGCCTGGGTATTGACGCGAACCACTGATCCCGAATTGAAGTTTGTGCCGTTTACAGTCAGCGTGAAGCCGGCGTCTCCTGTCGACTTACTCGTGGGCGAAATACTTACGATGGTCGGCGCCGCATTATTCACCTGGAGGTTGAGTAGGCTTGATGCGCCTCCTCCCGGTAAAGGATTGAAGACAGCTACTGAGATAGTGCCGACTGCGGCCACTTCTGCAGCAGTGATTTGAGTTGTCAATTGCGTGCTGCTTACGAAAGTGGTTGTCCGCGCGAAACCATTGATTCTCACCACCGAGGCGGCATTGAAGTTGGTTCCGTTTACAGTCAGAGGAAAGTCGGCACTCCCGGACGTTACGGTAGTAGGCGATATGGAAGTGAGCGTCGGCGCAGGATTGTTGACTGTTAGATTCACTGCACTCGAAACTCCGCCCCCAGGAAGTGGATTGAAGACGGTAATCGGGAAAGTTCCGGCAGCGGCGATGTCGGCTGCAGTAATTCCCACCGTGAGCTGTGTGCTATTCACAAATACGGCGGTCTTTTCATTAGCTGGAAGATCACCGTTAAAGCGAACAACCGAAGCTGGTACGAAGCCGGAACCATTAATCGTTAAGGTAAACGCAGCTGCTCCTGCAGTGGCGGTAGCAGGCGCGATGTTGGTTATTTGCGGCTGCGGATTATTGACAGCAAAGTTAATACTCCCGGAAGTGGAACCCACTGAGCCCGGATTGGTGACGACAACCGGGAAGCTGCCGCCGCTCAGTATGTCGGCGGCCGTAATCTGAGCCGTCAAGCGGGTTGAGTTAACGAACGTGGTGACACGGTCGCTGCCATTCCATTTCACGACGGAACTCGGAGTAAAGTTTGTTCCATCCAACGTCAGCGTGAACGCGGGTCCGCCTGCAATAGCGGTCGATGGAGTAAGCGCTGTTAACGTCGGGATAATAGCTTCAACACTGAAGGTCATCGCAAAGGACAATCCGCCGCCCGGCGCCGGATTGAAAATCTCAACCGGAAAAATGCCTGATGTCCCAATTTCGTCGGCAGCGATTTGCGCGTGCACTTCGGTGCTGCTAACAAAGGTCACCGGGTGATCGACCCCGTTGAAACGGACTTTCGTAATAGCGTTGAAGTTCGTGCCAGTGGCGGTCAGATCAAACGGAGCACTGCCGGCTGGAATACTTACAGGAAAGATGTTCGTGAGAGTGGGTGCGAGATTATCAACGGAGAAGATCACCGAATTGGAGTCAAGTTCTCCTGGTGTGGCGACCGTGACCGGGAAGAGTCCTCCAGCCGCAATATCCAGGGCGCTGATCTGCGCAGTTAACTGTGTGCTGCTAATAAAGGTTGTCGGACAATTGATACCATCAAACTGAACCACCGAACTTGCCTTGAAATTGGTTCCGTTGACGGTCATTACGAAGTCGGGATCTCCGGCTGTCGCAAAGTCGGGTGAGATAATCGAAATGGCTGCCGCCGGCGCTGCCGCCAGATCGAGAACGGCGATGACTTCATTTGATGCTCGAGCGGCTATGGCCAGGTCGCTGAGGCCGTTTACGGATTGTTTGGTAGAAGTTGGATTGGAAACGTTGGCAGCGCCCATTGGGCAACTGGCCGGCATTAGGTTGCTGTCGGCATTCATTCGCGAAAAGTAAACATAAGAACTCTTGCCGGAATCGCGAAAGGCAACATAGATGTCGTTGTTGGTCTCATCATATAGGACTAGAGGATTCTTGGGCTTGGAAATGGGATCCCGTGTTACGGGAATCTTTGCATCCCAAGTGCCCCCAGCATTGCGTCGGAACAGATTGAAATGCCGGTTGCCAATATTATCAAGTTGACCCAAAAAGACCCTTCCGTCCGGCAGACCCTTCAAGTTGATGTACTCTGTAGCGTGACTGACACCGGAATCGACTACTTCTTTCATGCTCCAGAAAGTCTCAGTCTCAGGATCGCCATCCGTGTGGACCCGGAATCCTATCTCATTGGTAACCTGATTAGTCCAGGTAACCCCAATCTTGTTGCCGCCAAAAGGAGTGATCGCAGAAGTCTCAGTCAGCAGGACTGAAAGCCCGCTCTCGAGTACAACTCCAGTGGTGTCCCAGGTCAGATGGTCCGGTGAAGTGGTCCAGATGACGTGCACTTTTCCATCACCAATTCCGGCCGAATTGTTTGTACCGGTGTAGGTGGCCCATAACTTCCCGGTGCTGTCCTGGGCGAAAGTGAGCGCACTGGCGAGGCCAGTCAACGGAATAGTGACAGGAAACCCGCTTGTGAGCGTGTACGTCTTGCCTACCGAATCGTAGGAGTACTTATAGAATTTAGCTTGCGACGAGGTCTCATAAATGAGGAGAAAGAGATCGGTGCCATTCCAGAACGTGTCTGGGCCTGCCGCCGTGTTCGCAAGTATCTGGGCGCCCTTGGTAACAGTACCGTTGCTGAGACTCCAGAAATAGATTCCGGCTGTCCCATCCGAGAATGCTCCCCACCACCTGCCGTCGTTATACCAAAGTTGTGAGTGGACGGTGTTGAACTGGCTGTTACCAGCAAAACTGGCCGGGGCAACTGGGGTGGCGCAGACAGGCGTGATATCGAAGTAAGCGGTATTCGACGTGCCGCCGCCGGGTGGCGCGTTTACGACCCAAACCGGAATCTGATAAAGACCGGTAGCCAGCTCTATTGAAGAAATATTGGTTGTAAGCTGGGTTGGGCTTACGAAATTGGTCAGGCGCTCTGTGCCATTTACCCAGACGACTGAGGTTGAGATGAAACCGGTTCCATTAACCGTCAGATTGAATGGTGCGCTTCCCGCAGCGACCGTAGTCGGCGAGATCGTGGAGATGGTTGGCGCAGGATTGTCTCCGACAACGGTAAGGTTCATCGCGTTGGAGACGGCAGAGCTGGGCAGTACGACGGTAATTGGGAAAGCTCCGGCGGTTGCAACATCAGCCAGAGTTATCGTTGCGGTTAGTTTCGTCGCGCTAACGAAAGAGGTAACCCGATTGGTCCCGTTGAACTGAACGGTTGCCCCGTTTACAAAACCATCACCATCGACGGTCAAGGGAAAATCTGCAGTGATGATGTTTTTGTTCACCGTCGCCGGGGTGATTGCCTGAATCACCGGGTTGCCAACGTTGGCGGCGGTGATCGATTGGTTAGCGCTGGCAGTAGCACCGCCGGTGTCAGTTACCTGCAACGTGACGTTCCAGGTTCCAGCACGGAAAACGTGTACCGGGTTTGTTGCCGTTGACGTATAGCCGTCACCAAAGTTCCAGTTGCGACTGACGATACCCACATCATCAGTACTTGTATCTGTGAAGCTGACAATGAGCGGAGCATTTCCTGAAGTCATGTCGGCCTGGAAGGAAGCTATAGGTGGCCCGGACAGATCCAGGATATTCCAGAAGATCTCTCCGTTCTGGCTTGCTGCGGCAATTAGATCGGTAGTGTTGGTCACGTATTGCTTGGTTGTGGTGCCATCGCTTGCCTTCGCGGAGATCAGCACATTCGGAGCGCTAAACGAGATCGGGCCGCTCAGACTGGTTCGGGTGAAAAAGGTCGATTTATTGTAAGTCGAATCGCGATAGACACAGTACGCGGCGTTGTTGTCGGTATCGACTAACAGTAGCGGCCGCGAGGGTTGTGATGTTGCATCCGAGTTTACCGGCACCCTGGCAGACCATGTACCGTCAGTGCTGCGGACGTAAAAATTGAGGTGGCCATTGCCGACGAGATCGGTGCCCACAACCAACACCCGGCCATCAGGCGTTGCGGCGATGCTGAACTCTTCGGTCGCAATTGTGGTGGCACCGCCGTCTACGATCTCCTTAGCGTTCCAGGTGTTTTCGTCAGTGCCGTCCAGGTGATAGCGAAATGCATATTCTCCCAGACGTTGATTTGACCAAACGACACCGATTTTTGGTGAGCCGTCATTGAAGGAGACTATCGACGCGACGTCGGTTTGATTTGTTGCAGTTGCGGATTCAAGTACAACACCTGTTGTGTTCCACATTTGATGTTCAGGCAAGGTCGAGGTCGACCAAATTACGTGAATGCTGCTGTCACCACCTGCACCGGTCTCGGCGCCGGCGTAAGCTATCCACAACTTACCGGTAGTGTCTTTGGCTACAACGGCAGATACTGCCAGACCAGTGAGCGGTATCGACACCGGAAAGCCAGGGGCCAATGCGTAAGGCTGCGGGCCGGCGGCATAACTGTATTTGTAAAGCTTAGCTTCCGTGCCACTCTCCAGCACAACTGCGAAGAGGTTTGTGCCGTCCCACAGCGTATCCGGCAGACCAAGCACGTTCGGATCCACCAGAGCACCCTTGACGAAGCTGTCGCCG
>DATEUF010000208.1:0-5588 GCA_035283325.1 Pyrinomonadaceae bacterium
TGCGGAGCGGATGCTTTCACGCTTGCCGCGATCTTCGGCTGGTCCGACGTTCGAATGGCTTTGCGCTACACGCACGCCACCGATGAGGCGAAGCGCCGAGCGGTTGAAAATTTGGTGCGTCCGGTCGCCTCAAGTGACGAATCGGTGACAAATGAAAAAGGCAAGGTCGCTGCCGTGCCTTAAGTCATTGATTCTACTGGTGGAGCAGAGGGGGATCGAACCCCTGACCTCCGCATTGCGAACGGCGCTCTGCTCTTTTTATTAACTGACTGAAATGATAGAGGTTGCAGCCACGGCGATTTTTGAAGGTTTTTATATGATTCTATATTCAGCTTAATGCTACCCGCGCGAATTTATCTGTAGCTACGTCACAACGGCGTCACAAGCGAAATCAGTACGGCAAGGAGAAAACGTCCCGGCGGTGCAACCTCTCGATCTCGGCCATATCGTGCACGAGTGTCACATCACTCGTCATTCCGCTCTTGAGCGATGCGAAGGGAGCCGATGACGCGACGATCGCACACACCAATCCCGAAGCAAGGACTAACGTTGCCTCTCTCTCTTGGTTCCCATGATTCCTCCGAACGAAGCTGACCACTGCCTAGACTCGTAAGCAGCCGCCGAACACTGGAGTTAAGCTGCGAAGCTTCGAAGTTTACCGGGCTTCGTCCGCTTCAACCCCTTGTTCCGCAGCGTGTCAGCCAACTCCACCTGTCCTGCAACTCACTCACGCGAAGAACCCCGCCGCGCGGAAGCCTTTCCAAGTGCCGTCCGGCAGCTTCTTGAGCACCCCGAGCCCCATGCCACGAACGTGCACCGGCGCGCCACCCGGCGATGTGACAAACGAGCCGGTCCACACACGCCACTCGACTGCCCAGCCACCATCCAGAAAAGTTAAGTCCTTGGGTTCCGGAACGTAGCTCAGCACCTTGATGTTGGCAGTCTGGCGTTCGTTGCTCTCTCGGATAGCTTGCTTGCCGACTTCTGCCGGCGGGACCGGGCCAAGACGCACCGCGTCATCGGTCCACAAATCCGCCAGGGCAACAGGATCTAGCGACAATGTAGCAGCGATGTCCTGCTGGCGACGCTTCTCGATGGCGGCGAGGTCCGCAGCGCTGCCCCCCGTGACGCTTTCAGCCGACGCGGCCGGTCCCTCAACCACTTTCCCGGCCAACGGGGCTGTGAACGTCGGGCCCCCCATCCCGCGGAAGCATTTCCAGCTGCCGTCCCGCATCTTCTTCAGGACCATCAGCCTCGTGCCACGAATCTGCTTCACCTCACCACCCGGCGTTTCAACATACGAACCAGTGATGTAGCCCCACTCGATCGCCCAGCCTTTGAGTATCGTCAAGTCCTTGGTTTCTGGAACGTAACTCAGCACCTTGACACCCGGGAGAGCGGACCAGCGTTCGTTGCTCTCTCGGATAGCTTTTTTGCCAACCTCCGCCGGCCGGCCCGGGCCGAGGCGCACAGCGTCATCGGTATACAAATCCGTTGGCGCAACAGGATCTCGCGACAGAGTAGCGGCTATATCCCGCTGGTGGAACTTCTCGATGCCGGCCAAGTCGGCCTGACGACCGGCGTTGCTTCCCGCCGACGCACCAGATCCTTGGCCCACATGACTCGCCAAGACAGTCAACAGGCAGAACACGACGACAGCCAAACGCAATCTCATACTCCCTCCAATCACTCACACCCGGCCTATTATCTAGCAAGCGCATGATAACACTTAAATTTTTGCGCGCTGCGATAACTCGTATAGAATTCCTCCGCGTCAACGATGACCCTTTCCGCAGGTACACATCTGGGCCGCTACGAAATCCGCTCGGAACTTGGAGCGGGCGGAATGGGTGAAGTATATCTCGCGCGCGACGTCGAAATCGGTCGTGACGTTGCCCTCAAAGTTCTACCTTCAACCTTCTCTTCCGATAAAGATCGATTGCAGCGGTTCCAGCAGGAAGCCTGTGCCGCGGGAGCATTGAATCACCCAAACATTCTCTCCATCTATGACGTCGGCAAGCACGACGGTTCACCTTACGTCGTCTCCGAACTATTGGAAGGCGAGACACTACGCACAAGAATCTCAGGAACTCCACTCAGTCCACTGCGGGCCATCGATTACGCGTTGCAAATCACTCATGGGCTCGCTGCGGCACACGAGAAGGGAATAATTCATCGCGATCTGAAACCTGACAACATCTTCATCACCAACGACGGCCGCGTAAAGATTCTGGACTTCGGTTTGGCGAAGCTCACGCAGCCCGACGGTAATCAACAACAGACCGACATTCCGACTCGTAGGGTCAATACTGATCCTGGCGTAGTGATGGGAACAGTCGGCTACATGTCACCGGAGCAATTAAAAGGTCGTACTGTGGACCAGCGGTCAGACATCTTCTCGTTTGGCGCGATTCTGTACGAAATGCTGTCTGGACGACGTGCATTTCACGGTGAATCGACTGCTGAGACAATGAGTGCAATTCTGAGAGAGGATCCTCCAGACCTTTCAGAAACAAACCAACGAATCTCTCCTGGACTGGAGCGTCTGGTTCATCACTGTCTGGAGAAGAATCCAGAAGAGCGCTTCCATTCAGCGAGAGATCTCGCCTTTGCAATAGAAGCGTTATCCGGTGCGGCTGTAATCTCGGACCAGACGACGGTGACAACGGTTCCTTATGGCCCGTCTAAGCTGCGTCAGTTGTTGCCCTGGATTATTGCCGGTGCGTTTGGGTTGCTCTCGATCGGACTGCTTCCGTTTGCTATTTCTTCACTCAGGCAGACACCGGCACGTGAGAGCGTTATTCGCTCTGCGATACTTGCTCCGGATAATGCGACCTACTTCCCATTCAATCAATTTGCTCTATCACCGGACGGGCTGTCGTTGGCGTTTGTTGCTAGAGGAGCTGGCGGCCAGAACATGCTCTGGCTTCGACCGCTCAACGCGAGTACAGCTCAGCCGTTGGCTGGTACTGACGGGGCATCTCCTTCTTCTCCTCCGTTCTGATCACCCAACAGCCGCTTGATTGGGTTCTTCGCTGGTGGAAAGCTGAAAAAGATCGACGTCACCGGCGGACCGCCCCAGACAGTTTGTGATGCGATCAATGGTCGAGGTGGAACCTGGAATCGCGATGACGTGATAATTTTTGCACCCAATCTATCGGGTCCGTTGCATCGCGTTTCCGCTGCCGGGGGCACATCTACTCCAGTAACCAAGGTTGATTCCACCTCATTTTCTCATAGATGGCCCTACTTCCTACCCGACGGACATCACTTTCTCTATCGCGGTACGCTCCCTGCCGCCAATGAGAACAACGGCATCTATGTGGGGTCACTCGAATCGACCGAGCAGCGACTAATCATGCGAAAAAACGCTAGTGTCGCATTCGCTTCAGGACTGCTGCTCTTCGCACGAGACACGACATTGATGGCCCAGAGTTTTGACGAGAACAACTTTGGATTAAAAGGCGAGCCTTTTCCTATTGCTCAACAGCTTCAACTGGATCCCACTGGCGGCAGAGCAATTTTCTCCGTATCGGACAACGGCATTCTCGCTTTGCAGAGTGGCATAATGAGAGGTAATGGACAGCTAATCTGGTTTGATCGCAACGGCAAGCAAATCAGTGATATCGGTGAATCAGGTTTTTACGGGCAGCCTCGTCTTTCAAACGACAATCAGAAGATAGCTACATCCATTTTTGAACCTCAGCTGGCAAGCTCTGACATTTGGATCTATGAGCTGGCACGTAACGTCCCGACCAGATTCACCTTCGATCCGAACTTCGACGGCGATCCACTCTGGTCGGCCGATGGCAAACAGATTGTCTTCGGCTCGGAAAGGGTTTAAGGGACATTTATCAAAAGGCTTCCGATGGCTCGGGCAGTGAGGAAATTCTATTTGAATCTGCCGCGAACAAGGTTCCCACTTCATTGTCGCCGGATGGTCGCTTCCTCGCCTTTACTAATTTGACTATCCTTGAAATACAATCCTGGAACCATGCAGACGGTCTACGAAGCCGCGGGTGGTCGCAACGGGCTGTTGAGGTTAGCCAGCGCGTGGCACACGCGGGTGCTAGAGGACGAAGTGGTGAGCCATGCGTTTAGCCACGGATTCCACCCGCAGCACACCGAGCGCCTTGCCGCCTACTGGGCGGAGGCACTCGGTGGGCCAACGACGTACTCCGATCGCTACGGTGACGAGACCTCTGTCGTGCGGATCCACAGCGGCAACGGGCCGCACGAGGAGATGGACCAGCGGGCGGTCGCTTGTTTCGATCAGGCGCTGGAAGATGTCGGCCTTGCCACCAACGAGCGTCTCCGACGCGTGCTGCACGATTACTTCACGTGGGCGACCACGACCACGATGTCTCGTTACCAGAACTCGGCAGAAGATGTGCCGGACGGTTTGCACATCCCGAAGTGGTCTTGGCACGGACTCGTCAGTGGAGCCAAGACTGATGACATTTGAGAGTGTGTTCGTTGGTGTGGGAGCCTGAGGTCGCACTGATTTGCGCTTCGAGAATCTCGGACAGAACTCGCTGTTGCAGCGCCGTTTTCTAGAGAGCAGCCGCACATCAGTCATTGCCGCAGAAGTCGCATCCCTTAAATTTTTTCGGAACCCTGTCGATTTTTGACGCTTCACCAGAGCGAATGACGCTCGATAAGTCCAGGAATTGTCAGCGGGGCGATCTTTTGATCTTAAAAGTGAGGTTGAGTCAATGATCGCTCTCAATTTTCGAATAGAGTTAACGGTGGAGCCCTCCACAGTGCGTGACTGCTCGCCTGCAGGATTCAAATGCTTAAGAGGCAATGAAAATCGACGCTTGGTTCGTCTCTGCCCTCCGCGTTACACACGTCTCAAAATTCGATCTTGACCGGAAAAACCTTTTCGGACATTGCAATTTGTTAGAGGATTTGAGCAGCTACATGATTTCGAATTTACGGTTTTCTTTTAACGACGGCACAACGGCGTCACAAAGAAAAAATGAGGTTGATTCGAGCTTGTGCGGTAAGCGTTGAAATTGTTGGAGTTTTTGGTGGAGCAGAGGGGGATCGAACCCCTGACCTCCGCATTGCGAACGCGTTTTAGTTGGTTCCACTGACTACCACACGTTCCGACCCATTAACCTACATTCAACAAAGCAGCCGTCCGAAAGATGATTCGCATTCCATAGGTTCCTACACGTTCCCATGTATTGCCCTACGGTCGCGTCAAACTGACGCCAAAATCTTAAGAGAGATCTTCGCCGCGATTCAGCCCTTAAGGACATCGGATTTTAAGTCCGATTCGGGGACACTTACCTTATTCTACTCGCGTTACCAAGGCGTATTTACCGACCTTTCAGCCGTCAAAGCAAGGCTACGTCTGGCTTAGTACGAGCACATATCCCTCTCATCTTACCCTCATTTTTCAAGGTCATCGTGCACGAAGCAGGCGCCATTAGAGTCGCCCCTTATTGTGCCGGTGTGGCTGCCAATTCCGGACACCATTTGACCACGAAGTTTTTTGCGATACGAAATTAACTCTCAAGAAAAGTCTTGTGACGGAATCCTTGTGAGATCACACGGTCACCCGCCACCGCGCAAGGTTA
>DATEUF010000209.1:0-9881 GCA_035283325.1 Pyrinomonadaceae bacterium
AGTCACAGCACTCCAAGGAGTTGAACAATTAGCCGATTACTTTGAGTCTCGCTGGGCTCGCCTCACGATATTAATTAGGGTTCGAACCGGCATCCCGGTCGGACCCTTGGCGCGATAAGGCTTGGCCTCGTCCCCCCAGGCGGTACCGGCAATATCGAGATGGGCCCATGAGACGCCTTCGGCAAACTCCTTAAGGAATGCTGCGGCGGTAATTGTGCCCGCTTTGCGGCCACCCACATTCTTGATGTCGGCAATATCTGATTTGATCTGCTTCGAATATTCCTTATCCAACGGCAACTGCCAGAACTTCTCACCCACCTCTCGTCCGGCGCCAATGACCTCGTCTATCAGTGCTTGATCTGTACCGAGAACCGCCGCATTCACATCCCCCAGGGCAATCGAGACGGCGCCGGTCAAAGTGGCCATATCGACGATCTTCGTCGCCCCTAGTTTCTTTGCGTAGGCAATAGCATCAGCCAGAATCAGTCGACCTTCGGCATCAGTATTGATGATCTCGATGGTCTTACCGGTCATGGCCCGCACAACGTCTCCCGGCTTTGTGGCCTTGCCCGAAGGCAGGTTTTCGGCGCAGGGAATCACGCCTAAGACCGGCTGCGGAGGCTTCAATTGGGCAATCGCTCGCATGGCTCCCATCACTGCCGCGCCACCGCTCATGTCATATTTCATTAATTCCATGTTCTCGCCCGGCTTGAGGGAAATGCCGCCGGAATCAAATGTGATGCCCTTGCCCACAAAGCTCAACAAATCGCCCCCACTCTCCTCACTGTGTCCGGAGGGAATGTACTTCAGTATGATCAGCTTCGCAGGTTCATCTGACCCGCGTGCTACGCTCAAGAGGGAACCCATGCCCTCTTGTTCCATTCGTGCCTCATCGAGCACGTCGATGCTCAAGCCAAATTGGTTCGCAATCTCGCGTGCACGTTCGGCCATTATAGTAGGAGTCATCGACGCGCCCGGCTCGTTTGCCATATCCCTGGTAAAATTGACCGACTCGCCAATAATTCGGCCCTGCTCAGCGGCGCGGCTTAAGATCTCGTCCCCACCTTCGTCAACCACAACAACCAGCCGCTCAATGGCTCGCTTCTCCTTCTCTATGGTTCGGTACTTATCCGGCTCAAAGACGCCTAGGATGACTCCCTGCACGGCGGTTGATGCGATTACTCCCGGCTCAGCCTTGCCGCGAGGGAGAAGAGCAAATATTTTGACGTTCTTGCTTCGTAATACGCGCGCGGCAGTCCCAGCCATCTGAGCAACTCGAGCAGGATCGTATTCCGCCGCTTCGCCAACGCCGACCAATAACAGTCGGCGGGCTTTTAGGCCCGTCGCTCCGAGCAAGTGTTGGTAGACGATTTCGCCTTCCTTGCCCTTGAGTTCTTCCGACTCGAGCACTGCTTTGACAGTTCCGCCACTTAGCGTGTCGAGCTCCTTGAGGAAACCTTCGTCGGCGTTCTCATCCTTGAAGACCGCTACTGCAAGGGCCTCCACATCGAGCTCGCGATAGGCGCCTGATCTCGCTTCAACCTGCATCCGTTTGCTCTCCTCGTTCTTGTGGAATCAACGATTTCTTTGCTTTAGCTGGGCTCGCGTCTCTCTATCGATTGTGCGGCGCATCTCAGTTTCACGCTTGTCATACAACTTCTTGCCGCGCGCCATCGCCACCTCAATTTTGATCCGCCCATTCTTCAAGTAAACACGAGTTGGCACCAGAGTCATACCCTGCCTGGCAGAGCCTTCATCGAGACGACCTATCTCGCGCCGGTGCAGCAGCAGCTTTCTTGTTCTCAGTGGCTCGTGGTTCTCACGATTCCCATGAGAATAAGGTGAAATGTGCGCATTAAACAACCAGGCCTCACCGTCACGCACTGCCACGTAAGACTCTTTTAGCTGGATTCTTCCCCCCATCACACTCTTCACTTCCGTTCCTGTCAACGCGATTCCCGCCTCGTAAGTATCGGAGATGTGATACTCATGAAACGCCGCGCGGTTAGTTGCCAGCACTTTCTCCTCCTTGCTAGTGGCCATGCGAAATATTTAGCAGCTGTCGAATTCGCCGCGCAGTGGTCGAGTCATGAGAGCCCGAACAGCCTCATGCGCCGGCTTGTCATAAAGCACGGCACAAACCTCGGCCGCTATGGGCATCTCCACACCGCAACGAGCTGACAGCCCCTTGACTGCCTTCGCAGTCCTGACTCCTTCAGCAATTTCCTTCATTCCGGCGCAGATGTCCACCAGGCGCCGGCCCTTTCCCAACTCTTGTCCAACAAATCGGTTCCGCGAAAGTG
Organism: Pyrinomonadaceae bacterium; assembly: GCA_035283325.1. GTDB lineage: Bacteria > Acidobacteriota > Blastocatellia > Pyrinomonadales > Pyrinomonadaceae > PSRF01. Next base: position 2,304 of record DATEUF010000209.1, read on the forward strand.
CGCCGGTGCAAGTTAAAACGAGATCACCGAGGCCGGCGAGCCCCGTAAGAGTTTCCGGTTTGGCGCCCTGGTGTGTTGCCAGGCGTGACATTTCTGCAAGCCCCCGAGTAACCAGGGCGGCAATGCTGTTCGAGCCAAGTCCAAGGCCCGCTACCATTCCTGCCGCGATGGCAATAACGTTTTTGACGGCCCCTCCCAGCTCGGTGCCTACTACATCATCGTTCGTATAGATACGCAGATTCTCGTAACTCAGTTCGCTTTGAATGAGTCGACTGTCTTGCAGGTTAGTGCTGGCAGCCACAATTGCCGTTGGTTGATTCTCAACCACTTCTTTGGCAAAAGACGGTCCCGAGAGACAAGCGAACCGTGGCGGAAAGTTTTTTCCCACGACGTCCTCTACGACTTCCGAAATACGCTTGCCTGTCTCCACTTCGATGCCTTTTGTGGCGCTTACCAGCAGCATCTGTGGCCTAAGTGCCGGCAACAACTTCGAAATCACATCCCGGGTGGCGTGAGACGGGGCGGCCAGAATTGCCAGATCGGCCTTTTCTGCTGCTTCTTGAGGATCGGTTGTTGCGGAAACTGTCTGGGGAATCACAGCATCCTGCAAGTAATCGGGATTCACGTGTTGCCGATTGATAGAAGAAACAACGCGTGAATTCCGAGACCAGATCATTACATCATGGCCGGCGCGCGCAGCCATAATGGCCAGCGCCGTGCCCCAGCTCCCCGCACCTATAACGGCGATTCGCTTCATCGATCAAGAGACCATGGACATTACCGTCCATCGTCTATGGTCTGTCGTCTGCTTTTCCGCCAAATTTGTTCTCCGTGCCGCGCGCCAGCCTTCTGATGTTCGCTCGATGCGCAAATACGATTAGTACAGCCGCAGATGTCGCCGCAAACATTAGAGGACCAAAAGCGGCATCCAGGACGAGCAATTTGTACTGCAACCAAACTGAGAGAGGGATAGTTACAGCCGCCAGTAGCGAACCAAGTGATACGTAACGGGTGGCCCAAACGGTCGATAGAAAAACGATGACTGCCAGTCCGACTGCTACCGGAGTGAAGACCAGAAACACTCCCACTCCCGTCGCCACACCCTTACCACCGCGAAACTTCAGCCACACGGGAAAGATGTGGCCGAGCAGGACCGCCATCACTGCAATGGCAACCCACCAGGCAGCACCCTGCGAGGAACCGAGGAACCATTGGGCCAACCAGATTGCGCCGGCGCCCTTCAACGCGTCAAGCGCCAACGTCAAGACTCCCGCAAGCTTACCCGCCCGCCGTGAAACGTTGGTCGCTCCTGTACCCCCCGAACCCGTCTCCCGGATATCTACTCCCGCCTTCAGGCGTACGATCAGATACCCAAAAGGGATTGACCCGAGAAGGTATGCCAAAACCAGTACTAGCGCCGGCTTCATTGATTGTTCACCACCCTTGAAATGGTCATTCGAAAGAGCGGTGACTTCAAAGAGATCTTCGCTCAGATCAATCTGCGGCGGAGCAGATCCAATGCGGCCTGCGAGGAGCGCCAGCGAATGAGGTGGCGATCGCCGGGAATCATCAGTTTACGGTGCTCTGTGTGAGCATCATCAGCCAGGGCAATAAACACCAGGCCCACCGGTTTGTCCGGAGTGCCTCCTTCCGGTCCAGCAACTCCGGTGACCGAAAGACCAAAGTCAGTGCCCGCGCTTTGCCGAACTCCTTCCGCCATGGCTTCCGCGACGGCTGCACTCACGGCGCCATGTTCAAGTAGGAGCATTGGTTCAACGCCTAGCATCCTGGTCTTCGTTTCATTTGAATAGGCCACTACTCCTGAGATGAAATATTTCGAAGAGCCTGACACGGCAGTGAGACGTTGGGCAATCAAACCGCCGGTGCAACTTTCAGCAACCGACAACGTATACCCGCCAACAGTAAGTCGCAGTCCAACAACCTCCTCCATCTTTTCGCCACGGAATGCAAAGATTGCGTGACCCAGTCTTGCTTCCAGTTCGGCAGAGACCTTGTCCAGTAACGACTCAGCCTCAGCTTCGCTCCTGGCGCGGGCCGTTAACTGGATTTCAATCTCGCTCCGATTGAAAAGAATGCTCGTTTGCGGGTTGTCGTACTTCGTATAGACAGGAGCAATAAGCTCGTCGACGGCCGACTCGCCCATACCTGCAACTCGAAGCGTTCGCCTTACGACGCGCAGTAATCCTACCCGCGCCGCAAGCTTTCCCTGCACTTCATTTTCAAACATCGGGTGCATTTCGCGTGGCGGGCCAGGCAGAAGCGCAATCGCGGTTCCCTCATGCTCAATGAACAATCCTGGCGCCGTTCCATTGGGATTGGGCAAAACCTGCGCGCCATCAATTACCATCGCCTGTCGAGAATTGCGCTCCGGCATCGTACGCCCAAAGCTTTGAAAACGCCTGCGGATATCCGCCAGAACGCTCTCGTCCAGGAGGAGCCGGCGGCCGAGAGCGCGGCCGGCCACTTTGCGGGTTATATCGTCCTCGGTTGGACCGAGACCGCCGGTTGTAATAACCACCTTTGAACGCTTGACCGCGTCTCGCAGTGCCTCTTCGAGTCGCGCGTCATCGTCGCCAACGATTGTCTTGAGTTTCACCTCAATGCCAATAGCGTTCAGTTTTTCAGTTAACCAGAGACTGTTTGTGTCACTCCGATCGGGGGCCAACAATTCTGAACCGATGGCAATGATTTCGGCTGTGAGTGTCTCGAGCACGAGCTGTTACTCGCGTGCGATGGGATTAGGCAGTCTTCTGCTCTTCTTGATAAACGTCGTGCAAGACCTCCGCTATTGGAGGCGGCGCATTCACGCGACCCGATGGAACATCCGCCGGTTCTTCGGAAACGCTGGCCGGAACTGCAACCGGATAAGTAAGTGATGGCTTGACGGCGCCTCCTTCGGCCGCCAAATGCTGGCGACATTCGGCAAGCATCTCCGGACCTGACTTTCGCCGCGCGCGTTCCAGGCTGCGAATCGCGGCCACTGCTTCCGGCGCTGACGCCGGTTCCCGCTCCATGCGGCGAAGCATTTCTACGTACCGGCGCAACTGAGGTGAAGGCACGCGACAGAGACGCTCTTCCGCAACGGCGTCTTCAACAACTGAAGCCAAATACTGGCTTGCGCTTTGGTAGTCACCGGCCCGATGGTAGAGTGCCCCCAAAGTGAAGAAGCACAGTGGCGGCGGATCAGCCATCAAGGTCAATAGTTGTTCGCCGCGCTTTATCACTTCGGCTATTTCGAACCCGTACCACTGTCGCTCCTTTTCACGCAATATCTCATCGGCGGCAACATAGAAGTCAAATATGCGTTCGGTTTCCTGAAATTCGGCGCGGCGCGCAGCCCGCCAGACCAGAAAGCCCACGCCCACAAAAAAGATTATGATTGCCGGCGGCACGCCAATCACATCGAGAATAGCCACTATCACGATAACCGCAATCACCTTCTGCGCCAGCTTCTTTGTACCCCGCTGCATAAATCGCCTCACTTATTCCCCAGTCACATTTTCGTCCATTATGCTTCCCGCTTTATCGCGTCTTCAACCGCGTTATCGTTGCTCCCACCACCTTCTAGAACCTCCTGACCGCAATGACAAATGACGAATGGCAGATGACAAATGATATATAAAATGGAACCTGATGGCCTACTTTATTTGCCCCCATCGCCGGCCATCCGTTTGCAAATCGCTTCGCCTGCCTGCTCCGTTGACAGTGAACCACCCAGGTCACGCGTGGTTTCATTTTCTGCAATCGTCCCACGAACGGCCGTTTCAACTGCAACGCTTGCTGCCTTGTAACCCAGGTATTCTAGCATCATCGCAATTGTCAGAATAGCGCCAATCGGGTTCGCTATGTTTTTGCCCGCAAGGCCCGGCGCGCTGCCGTGAACAGGTTCAAATAAAGAAACCTTTCCAGGGTTGATATTTGCTGAAGCCGCCAACCCAAGCCCGCCCTGTATCGCAGCGCCGAGATCCGTAAGGATATCGCCGAATAGATTGTTACTAACAATGACATCATACTGACCGGGATCGAGTACCATGTACATTGCCATGGCATCGACGTACTGGTGATTAGCCTCAATCTCCGGATAGTCAGAGGCAACCTCTTTGAAAACGCGTTGCCACAGATCCCCGCCAAAGCGCTGAACGTTAGACTTGTCTGCCATCGTGACCCGCTTGCGGCCGTTCGCACGCGCATACTCAAAGGCGGCCAGAATGATTCGTTCAACGCCGCGTCTTGTGTTTAGCTCCTCTTGAATCGCGATCTCATAGGCAGTTCCTCTTTTGAGAAAACCTCCTGCGCCGCAGTATGCCCCTTCGGTATTCTCTCGAAAAACAACAAAATCGATGTCGGCAATCTGGGCGTTGCGCAGTGGTGTTAAGCGTGGATCGAGGAGCCGCACTGGCCGGAGGTTGATGTAGAGATCGAGTCCGCGCCGCATTCCCAGGAGAATCTCTTCGGCGTGCTGGTTTGATGGAACGCGGGGATCGCCAAAGGCGCCGGCAAAGATTGCATCGAAGTCTTTGGCGAGCAACTCCAGGGCGCCTGGCGGAAGTGCTATGCCTTCCTTGAGAAACTTATCGGCTCCCCAATCGAAACTCACCAGTTCAAGAGGGATAGAATAAAGCTGGCGGGAAACCTCCAGGACGCGCAAGGCCTCTCGGACCACCTCAGGCCCGACACCGTCCCCAGGAATTACTGCAATGCGCTTCATCAAACTGACTCACTCAACTGCAGCTACCTCTCAGGTAGAAAAGGGGCAAGGCAGGCTTCGTGTAAGGAAAGAGTTAATTTTCAGGCTGCCGCCGCCCCCGCTCAATATTCAATGCCAGTCAAGAAGGAATTAAATGAGCAGTTCAGGTTAATAACAGGTCTGGATGAAGTCACATCAGATGGGAGCCCCAATCTTAGACCGGTTAATTCAATGTGGACTGGCATTGGATCTTGAGCGGGGGCGGCGGCAGCCTGACAGTAGCATCTTTCCTGCCCAGAAGCCTGCCTTGCCCCCTTCCAACCTGGAGAGATTCCCTAATCTAGCGCACTAGCTCTATGACCTGCTTCCCTTAGTAGGGCACACAGAGTACCGGAACTCGGGAACCGCGCAAAACTTTCTCTGCCGTGGACCCAAACAAGACTTCCTCGGGAGGCGTGGACCGTCCTTTCATTCCCATGACAATCATCGGCAGATCAAGGTCGCGAGCGATTTTAAGTATCTCTACAAAGGGAGTTCCGATCACGATCATACGTTCAACATTAACTGACCCCGTATCAAGCTTCTCAAGCATACTGGTGAAGTTAGTTTCAGCCTGTTCCCGCAACTTGGCTGTGATGTCGTCGGCAGTGCCGAGGCGGGCGATCTCTGCCTCGCTCACAAATTGTTCGTCAATGACGTGCAACAGGGTCAGGTCACCCTCGGGCGCTGCCATAGCAGCAGCAACTCGCAAAGCATTGACTGAGCAGGGTGAGAAATCCACTGGCACAAGTATTTCAGGAGACTTTAACATGGCAATATCCTTGTTATATGTCTTGTGCTAAGCATTACCTATTCGATTCAAGCAGTCGCTTTTCAATGCGCGGCAAACTCGCGAGCACGACATCACCAACGATCTTCAAGCTTCGCGCGGAGACCTTATCTAGCGTGTCATCCGCACGGTGCCAGTAGGGATAACCATTAAGCTGGATTAAATCAACCGAATCGATTCCGGCGCGCAGAAACGGTTCATGATCGTCGCCACCCACTCCCTCGGGCCGATCCACAAAAACTGATCCAAAACCCAGTTCGCGACCCGTCTGCCAGATAATGTCCTGCAGCCATTTCGTACTCATCGTGTCTCGGCCCAGCTCCAGATTCTTGTATCCCATCATGTCGAGCAGAATGAGCGCCCGGACAAGACTCAGTTTTCCCTGGCTCTGGAGTTGCGAGACATAGCGCCGACTGCCGTACGTGTTATCGGGTGCGCCAGGTTTTCCACACTCCTCCCACTCCTCACAAAAAGCCTCTTCCCCGTCGAAGAAAACCAGCCAGTAAGTCAGCTTAGGCTTGCGACCACTTGTACCTAATACGCGTCCTAGTTCCAACAGGGCCCCTACAGATGCGCCCGGATCATTGGCGCCCACAAACTGCATGTCAGTATAGAGTTTCGTATCGTAATGACTGGCAATGATGATCGTGTTCTCGGATTCCCCAGCCAACTGCGCTGTGATGTTGGCCATTCTTTTCTCGCCGACCGGAGTAGAAACAACAAATTCATCCGTGTGCGTAGTAAGACCGTACGACTTCAATTCGCTGAGGATGTACTGCCGAGTTTTTGCCAGTTCAGGTGAGCCGGGTACTCTTGGACCAATCTCCACTTGCTTGCGCACATGTTCAAAGGCACGCTCTCCATTGAATGCCGACGGTATCGGCGCCGGCGTTTCGACTTGCCTGGGAGACCCCGTGGAGACACTGACACGAGAATTCCCACGATCGATATCATTCTTTGGACAGGCAGTGAACAGCACGACGGCTGGCAGATAGAGGAAGAGCGTCAACGCAACACGGCGTGATAAAGACTGGTTCGTCTTGTCACTTGCTCGGCCTGACGTCGATGTAGAATTGGGTTCTAACAAACTTCAGCTGGTCTCCCTGCTATTCTTGGCTCTGGTGGTCAGGAAGTCTGGCGAAAAAGGACCGCACGAACTCTGGAGTTGGGAGCACGTGACGCAAGGTTCCGGACCGGGGATTATTCTTTACCTGAAGCCTTTTTGCGCTGCCTGAACACGCGCGTCAATTTTTCACCAATAGAAAGTGATTTAGCCGAAATCTCGTCGAGCGCTTCGGACATGGTGATAGTTTCCAGTTGCACCAGAGTGATTAGTTTTTGTCCCAGAGGCAGTTGACCAAAAGTTTTCCGCATGTCCTCGGCGTCAGGTCTTCTTGCCGGCAGCACCTGAACTACTATTTCGCCATCTCGCTCGATGATCGCCTGGCAGGCGAGGCGTTGTTTTTGCGCAACTTCCTGCGCACCCAGCGTATTTGTTTCGTGCTCCGTGGGAGCGGAGAGCAGCGAGTCTCCAGACATCACGTAGACGACGCATGATGCGCATGCTGGGCCTTGGCAGTCACGCGCCAGCCGGACCCCCATACGTCTGGCGGCCTCAATGAGATATGTGCCCTCGGCAACTAGTCCTGAAATTCCCGCCGGTTGGAAAGTTACTTCTACACTCATTTTCAAAACCGCATAAGTGCGACCTGTTTTAAGAATATCTAACTAGTTGTCTCTGTTCTCTACGAATTCTTAAGTCCAGAAGGAGACGTCGTGAAACCATTTCGCTCCAGTGTTCAGGCAACCCCGTAGGGGTTAAATGTTTATAGCCTGGCGTGCACCCAATCCTCCGGCGCCGTTCGAAGTAGCGGTTGACAGAAACCTTGTAGAATCGTTCCCGCTCCTTCTTAGGAAGTGGCTGTAAGTTGTTGATTCTATTAGAGGCCAAAAATCTTTCATACTCATCAACCAATTGTTGTGCGAGTCAACAAAATTGCTAGCCGTCGCTCCGTCAGGAGTGCAATGTTTATAGATCGGC